>CAZGGT010000102.1:0-2657 GCA_964525335.1 uncultured Nitratifractor sp.
GATTGCGCCCGTAGATCGTCAGGACCCGGGAGTAGAACTCCTTTTTCTTCCGATAATCGTCGGAAGGTTGAGAGTTGAGTGTTGAGGGTTGAGGGGGGTTGGGATTTTTTAGGGGGCATATTTTTTCTTCCCATCTCAAAGCGCTTCTTCGATATAGCACAAATAGCTCCGGATCTCGTCGAGTTTCTCCAATGCTTCCCCACAGATCAGCCCCGGATCGACCTTTTCATAATCATGGGCCAAAAAGTTTCGAAACGAAGCGATCCGGGCAAAACGGTAGGCGAACTCACGGGGAAGAATCCCCTCTTCCCCCAGAGTATCGATCGCCTCATAATAGCTCTGGGATGGGGTGATTTTCCGATATTTGAGCATCATCTCCGCGATTGCGATGGAACCGTCGCTTGCCAGATAGAGATAGTGCAACAAAGCCCCTTCGAACATAGGATCGGCTTCGAAACGTTCTCGACACTGTTCCTTATATTCTTCCAACAGCTTGAGATAATAGCCGACCCGTTTGATTTTCTGTAGGATTCTATGCTGCATCGATGGACCGTCTGAACGCTTTGAAATCGAGAATCTCGTGCTCCTTTTTCACTTCGAAAAGAAGGCGCTCTTCATCTTCTTTGACCACCTTTCCTTCCCGAAAAAGCGATTCGAGAAGCATCAGATTCTTCACCCGGTTGAGTACCAGGAGATCGACCTCCAGTTTCAACGCACTCTGCAGACGATGGTGAAGCTCCAACTGCGGGTCCAGAGAGTCCTCTTTCAAAAAAACGGCGAGATCCACATCGCTGTTTTCTCCCGCGTCTCCCCGGGCATAAGAACCGAACAGATAGGCGAAAAGGACATTAGATTCATTCTCCAGTAAGGTGACAATCTCATCTCGTATCATGAAAAAAGTATAGCATGGGTAGTGAAAAAGGGGCTTGGGGGGGAAACTCCCCATTCATGGAATCAACCATTCATTCTCAACACTCTACTCTCAACGCTCATCTCTCAACGCTCAGCTCTCCCCGTTCCAGGCGATGTGAGGTTTGCCGTTTTCGTCGAACTCCACGGCGGGCATACCCATGATGTTGAATCCGCCGTCGACGTAGTGGATCTCCCCGGTGACGGCGCTGGAGAGGTCGCTGAGGAGGTACATGCCGCTGTTGCCCACCTCCTCGATGGTGACGTTCTTCTTGAGGGGAGCGTGGGCGGCGTTCCATTTGAGCATGAAAGAAAAATCGCCGATGCCGGCGGCGGCCAGGGTCTTGATGGGGCCGGCGCTGATGGCGTTGACCCGGATGCCGTCGCGGCCCAGGTCCTCGGCCATGTACTTGACGGTCATCTCCAGGGCCGCCTTGGCGACTCCCATGAGGTTGTAGTTGGGGATGTACTTGACCCCGCCGTAGTAGGTCAGGGTCAGGACCGAACTCTGGTCGCTCAGGATCGGTTTGAGCTCACGGGTCACTTCGATGAGGCTGTAGACGGAGATCTCCATCGCCACGTTGAAAGCCTCTTTGGAGATGTCGGTGAAGTGGCCGCTGAGCCCCTCCTTGGGGGCGAAGGCGATGGAGTGGACGATAAAGTCGATCCGGCCGAAATCCCGCTCCAGGGACTCCCGCAAGGCCTTGATCTCCTCGGGCTTGCTCACGTCGCAGGGATAGAGGCGCCCCGCGCAGCCCAGCTCCTCGGCGATGGGGGCGAGCTTCTTCTCGAAGCGCTCGTTGAGATAGGTGATGGCCAGTTCGGCGCCCTGGTCCCGGCACGCCTTGGCGATCCCGTAGGCGATGGACTTTTTGTTGGCGATCCCCAGTACGATCCCCTTTTTTCCTTGCATCAGCATCGGTCGATTCCTCCTCGAAATGGTTTCGGTATTTTAGCACATCCGCTTCAACGCCTCAGGGTGGCCACCAGGCGCCTGGGGTGCAGCAGCAGGTCCAGGGCGTCGGTGATGCTGCGGCAGCAGAGCTCCGCCGAGGTCAGGGCCGGCAGGGCGCACCCCTCCTCCCCCAGCACGGCGATCCCCAGGATCGAATATTTGAGCATCAGGGCGTCGTTGTTTCCGTTGCCCACCGCCACGGTATGATCCGCTCCGAGCCGTTCGAGGACGTGGTGCTTCTCGACGAGGTGATTGTCGCTCTCGAGGATGATCACCTCGATGCCGCTCCCCTCCATCTCCCGGGCCACGCTGCCGAAGGTGTCGGCGGTGACCACGTAGAGCTCCAGCGCCCCGGCCAGCCGCTCCAACCGCTCCGACACTCCCGGAAGCAGCGTACCGTCCCGGGCCAGGGTTCCGTTGTAGTCCAGCAGCAGACGCCGCAGATGCAGGGTGCCGAATCCGGGAATGTCGATAGGGTTCATCAGGGGGTTTCTCCTTTCGTTTCCGCCGACCGGCGGAGTTTGGCCGCGAACGCCGTCGCCTCTTCGTCGGCCCCCTCGCCGCTGACGATCCGGGCGATCTCCCGGATCCGCCCCTCCTCTTCCAGGGACTCCGCCACGCTCACCCCTTTCTCCTTGCGGACCAGAATGTGCTGGTGGGCCCGGGCGGAGAGGTGGGGCTGGTGGCTGATGGCGAAGACCTGGTGGCGCCGGGCCAGGGCGTCGATCATCTCGGCGATGGCGATCGACTCGTCGCCGCTGACGTTGGCGTCGATCTCGTCCAGGACGATGAT
>CAZGGT010000103.1:0-2935 GCA_964525335.1 uncultured Nitratifractor sp.
GCGTCCGTCAGCGCCAACTACGGCCTGGGAAGCCCCGAGGAGTACCGCAGCATCGTCCAGAAGCTGGTGGTGGGCGAAGAGTACAACCAGCGGGAGCTTCTGCTCAAATTCGTGGAGATGGGCTACCGGCGCAACGACGACTTCTTCGACCGGGGGGATTTCCGGGTCCACGGCGAAGTGATCGACCTCTACCCCGCCTACAGCGAGGAGCTGGCCTACCGGATCGAATTTTTCGGCGACGAGGTGGAGTCGATCGTCAGCTTCGACGCCCTGACGGGGGAGAAGGTCCACGAGCTCAGGGAGTTCACCCTCTACAGCGCCAACCAGTTCATCGTCGGCAAGGAGAAGATGGCCCGGGCCATCAAGAGCATCGAGGAGGAGCTGGGAGCGCGGCTGAAATTTTTCGAATCCCAGAACAAGATGGTGGAGTACCAGCGCCTCAAGCAGCGGACCGAGTTCGACCTGGAGATGATGGAGACCACGGGGGTCTGCAAGGGGATCGAAAACTACTCCCGCCACCTGACGGGCAAAAAGCCGGGGGAGACCCCCTATTCGCTCCTGGACTACTTCGAGGCGATGCACCGGGACTACCTGGTGATCGTGGACGAATCCCACGTGAGCCTCCCCCAGTTTCGGGGGATGTACGCCGGGGACCGGAGCCGCAAAGAGGTGCTGGTGGAGTATGGTTTCCGACTCCCCAGCGCCCTGGACAACCGCCCCCTGAAGTTCGAGGAGTACATCGACAAGGCCCCCGCCTACCTCTTCGTCTCGGCGACCCCGGGGGAGTGGGAGATGGAGCACTCGGCGGTGGTGGCGGAGCAGGTGGTGCGTCCCACGGGGCTCCTGGACCCGGAGATCGAGGTGGTCGACAGCGAACGGCAGGTGGAGCACCTCCACGACGAGATCAAGAAGGTGACCGCCCGGGGCGAGCGGGTCCTGGTGACGGTCCTGACCAAAAAGATGGCCGAGGAGCTGACCACCTACTACAACGACCTGGGGCTCAAGGTCAAGTACATGCACTCGGACCTGGACGCCATCGAGCGCAACCAGATCATCCGCAGTCTCCGGCTGGGGGAGTTCGACGTGCTGGTGGGGATCAACCTCCTGCGGGAGGGGCTCGACCTTCCCGAAGTCTCCCTGGTGGCGATCCTCGACGCCGACAAGGAAGGGTTCCTCCGCAGCGAAACCGCCCTGATCCAGACCGCCGGGCGGGCGGCCCGCAACGTCCACGGCCGGGTGATCATGTACGCCAAGCGAATCACCCCGTCGATGGAGAGCTGCATTGCCGTCACTCAACAGCGCCGGCAGAAGCAGATCGAATATAACGAACGCCACGGCATCACCCCCCGCACCACCGTCCGGGAGCTCGACACCGACCTCAAGGTGGCCGAACCCGGCGAACTCTACAACAAAGCCTCCAAGATGGAGAAGATGCCCAAAGCCGAGCGCCAGCGCCTGATCAAAGAGCTCAAGGCCAAAATGCTCGAAGCGGCCAAGAAACTGGAGTTCGAAGAGGCGGCGCGGCTGCGGGACGAGATCGCGAAGATCAAGAAACTGTAGGGAAGTAAGAGGTGAAGTAAAAAGTAAGAGATGGGGAAGAAGGGTGCATGACAGGAACATTGAGTACCTGTCAATCGAAAGCAACCGCTGAGCCTGCCATTCCGGTCCGTTGACGGCTATCGCTTCAAAGCCTATCGCCCAAGCAGGATATAATTATAAAAAACACTCTACCGAAACGGAAAAAACCCATGTCCATCGACTTGAATGATCCATCGCTTTATATCAACCGGGAGCTCTCCTGGCTCCGCTTCAACACCCGGGTGCTGGCCCAGACGGAGAAAAGGGACCTGCCGCCGCTGGAGCGGCTGAAATTCGTCGCCATCTACGGGACCAACCTGGACGAGTTCTACATGGTGCGGGTGGCGGGGCTGATCTCCCTCTACAAAGCGGGAATCCAGGAGACCGGACCCGACCGGCTCACCCCCGCGGAGCAGCTGGCGGCGATCCGGGAGTATCTCCACGAGGAGAAGCTCCGCCTGGAGCGAAGCTACACCTCCATCATCGGAGAACTGAAGGAGGAGGGGGTCCTCATCCGCCCCTTCGACGCCATTCCCGAGGCGGCCCAGGCGCAGCTGAAGGAGGAGTTTTTCGAGCACATCTACCCGGTGATCATCCCCATCGCCATCGACGCCACCCATCCCTTCCCCCACCTCAACAACCTCAGCTTCGCCCTGGCGGTCAAGCTCAGCGACGAGAACGGCAACATCAAGCACGGAATGGTGCGCATCCCCCGGCTGCTGCCCCGTTTCCTGCGGGTGGAGCAGACCTTCATCCCCATCGAGAGCGTGGTGGAGCACTTCATCGCCGATCTCTTCCCCGGCTACACCAAGCTGGCCGCCACCCCCTTCCGGGTCACCCGCAACGCCGACCTCGCCATCGAGGAGGAGGAGGCGGACGACTTCCTGGAGATGATGGAAGAGGGGCTCCGCAGCCGCAACAAGGGGCAGGTGGTCCGCCTGGAGCTCACCGGCGACGCCGACCGGGAGCTGGTGGAGTTTCTCAACGAACATCTCCGGGTCGACGAGGGGGACATCTACTACTACCCCTCGATCCCCCTCAACCTGGGGGCGCTCTGGCAGATCGTGGGGGAGAAGTCCCTGGCCCACCTGTTGCTTCCCTCCTACAACCCCAAGACCCTGCCCCCCTTCGACCAGGAGGAGGTCTTCGCCGCCATCGAACACCAGGACAGCGTCCTCTATCACCCCTACGAGAGCTTCGAGCCGGTGGTGCGCTTCATCCAGCAGGCCGCCGCCGACCCCGACACCCTGGCGATCCGCATGACCCTCTACCGGGTCGGGACCAAATCCCCCATCGTCAAAGCCCTCATCGACGCCGCCCAGGACGGCAAGCAGGTGACGGTGCTGGTGGAGCTCAA
>CAZGGT010000104.1:0-2846 GCA_964525335.1 uncultured Nitratifractor sp.
CGAACTTTATCCGTCGCTGCCCCAATGCACGATGCCCACTGCCCACTGCCAACTGCCCAATGCCCAATGCCCAATGCCCAATGCCCAATGCCCAATGCCCAATGCCCAATGCCCAATGCCCAATGCCCAATGCCCAACGACCAACGACTATCGACTATCGACCATCCACTCCACCGCCGCCTCCGCGTGGATCCGTGTCGTATCGTAGAGGGGGACCGACGCGTCGCCGTCTCGGATCAACAGGCCGATCTCCGTGCATCCCAGGATTACCGCCTCGGCTCCCCGCCGGGCCAGCTCTTCCACGATCTCCAGGTAGGCCCGCCGGGACTCCTCCCGGGTGATTCCCAGGCAGAGCTCGTCGTAGATCACCCGGTGGACCCGTTCCCGTCCCGGCGCCTCCGGCACCAGGACCTCCAGCCCGTATCGCTCCTCCAGCCGCCGCCGGTAGAAGGGCTCTTCCATCGTAAAGGCGGTTCCCAGCAGACCCACCCGGCGGACTCCCTCCCTCCGGAGCCGCTCCGCCGTGGCGTCGGCGATGTGCAGAAACGGAAGCTCCGTCGCCGACTCGATGGCGTCCGCCACCTTGTGCATGGTGTTGGTGGCCAGGAGGATCCCCTCGGCCCCTCCCCGCTCCAGCTCCCGGGCCGCCTCGGCCAGCAGCTTCCCCAGCTCCTCCCACGCTCCGGCATGCTGGAGCCGCTCCACCGGCTCGAAATCGACGCTACGCAGCAGGAGTTCCGCCGAGTGCAGCCCTCCCAGGCGCTCCCGGACCCCTTCGTTGATCAGGCGGTAGTACTCCGCGCTGCTCTCCCAGCTCATGCCTCCGAGAATTCCGATTCGTTTCATAGTGACGCTCCGTACTGCATTCTTCTCTGCTATCATACCCTCAAAACTTGAGGAGAGCCCATGGCGGAGAGGGATCAGGAGAAATGGGACCGAAAATACCTGGAGAACCCCCGCCTGAGGGAACAGCGGCCTCCCGTACGGTGGATCGGATCCCATGCGGGCGACGGAACGGGGCGGATCGCCCTCGACCTCGCCTGCGGTACCGGACGCAACGCCATCGCCCTGGCCCGAAACGGGTGGAGAGTCGAAGCGGTGGATCTCTCTGCGCCGGCTTTGCAGATCCTGACGGAACATGCCGAAGAAGCGGGAGTCCGGGAGGCGATCGATACGCGGCTGATCGACCTGGAGACCTTCGATCCCGACGAGAAACGCTACGACCTGATTCTCATGGCCAACTACCTGGACCGGGAGCTGATCCGCCGGACGATTCCCGCCCTCGCCGACGGGGGGCTCTACATCGTCGAAACCTACATGCGCCATCCCGAAAACGAGAAGAGAGACGCCAACCCCGACTATCTGCTGAGCCCCCAAGAGCTAAAACGGATCTTCGCCGAAGGATTCGAGATCCTCGACTATCAGGAGTTTTGGAACGAGAATCATGCACTCCATCGAATGCGCAAAGCGGCGATCGTCGGCCGGAAGTCCTGATGTTCCCCAGAGAGATGCTCCTCTCGGAACATCGCCGCTCTCAGGTCGCACAACATACCCCGCCGAACCCGTCTTCGATCGGGAGATCACCTCTCTCCCCTCCTCCGCCGGAACGAATCGCCTCCCTCTCCACCAGTTTCCCGCCGTTGTATTCGATACTGTAGAAGATTTTTACGCTGTCACGGATCGAATTGACGGTGGTACAGTAACTCTCCAGCGACGACAGGATCCAGCGTTTCGCCTGAAGCGCGTCGAACCTTCCCGAAAAACGGTAGAGAATATGCACCGATTCGAATTTCGCCGGGGGCTCGGTGCGCCGTTCGATCTCCGCCTCCACCTCGTACTCCCGGATTTCGAACCCCGCACCTTCGGCGAAAGCGGCCAGGTCGTAGGCGGTGCAGCCGATGAGACCGGCAGCGAAATACTCTACGGGGGAGATCTCCTGACAGTTCATGAGAAAAGCGTATTTCGACGTCTGTGCTTTGAATTTCTTCTCTCCCAGATAACGCAGCGAAACCTTCATGGAACCTCCTCCAGAGTTTTTATGAATGCGTCATTGTAGGGCACATGGGCTGAAAAGCCCCATTTTGCGACCATGATTGCACATTCCTTTACCCAAACGGACTATAATCATAAAAAATCAAGAAGGAGTGAACGATGAAATGGACCATGCAGATGGAGGGTGAAGGTTGCCGGCTGCGCTATTACCCTCTCACGGATCTGGAAGCGGAAGGAATCGATCTGGAGGCGTTCAATCCGGACGACCCGGAGGATCTCCGACGGATGATGGAAAACCTGGAATCGCTGGCCCAGAGCGGTGAACTGGACCTGGTGGAGGAAGAGAGCCAGCGCGTCGAAAATCTCGACAGCGAAGGGCTGATGGAATGGGTCGTCGAAAACGAGGAGGGAGAGAGCCTCACCCTGGTCCCCTCTTCCGTGACCCTGGACAACCGGCCGCTGCGTCCCTGCCGGGAGCTGGTCGAGTCGCTGGCGGAGGGAGACCTGCTCTACCTGCGCAATGAAAAAGGACGGGGGATCTGGGAATTCTCTCTCGAAACCGACGAAAAGCTCGAAGCGGAAAAGATCCGGATCGGTTATCTGGATTGCAGCGAGACGATGGACGTCTACGATGCGTTACGCGAAAGCTACACCGAAGCCCTCTGCGATACGATCCTGCCGGAAACGGTTCGCTACGAGGAGAGTCCCTGGGAGCTGGAGCGGCACGATTTCGCACCCATCAGCGTGGAGGGAACGCTCTATCGTATCGTGGTCGAGGAGGATGGGGCTCAGACACTCCAGCGGATCGAAGGGGGAGAGTTCCTCTGGAACGCGGATCTTCCGGAAGAGGAGCT
>CAZGGT010000105.1:0-6846 GCA_964525335.1 uncultured Nitratifractor sp.
CGTGGGAATGACGGCGGGGTGTTGTTCGTCGGAGTGCAGCAGGGGTGCCCCCTGGCGTCCGCCCTGGATCTGAACGTAGGAGAGTCCTGTGATGCCCTGGAGTTTGAGGACAGCGTACATTCCCCGGGTGATCGGTGTTCCCTCTTTCAGAAGGATCAGCACACGGATATGTTCGATGTCGTCGGGAAGGACCTCGATGGATCGGACCTTGCCGACTTCGACCCCCTTGAGTTTGACGGTGGAGTCGACGCTCAGGCCGTCGACGGGTTCGTTGAAATAGAGGATGTAGGGAGTGTACTTCTGCTCGAACCCGTATTTGGCCAACCAAAAGCCGAATCCCAGCATGGCGAACGTGAACAGGAGTACGAAAAGACCCACGACGGTATAATTGATCCGGCTATACATCGCTTCGCTCGGTCCTCTCTCCCTGAAGTTGCGTTATTTTACCCATAAATCGTTTTGAAATGTATTCATTCTTGAAGAAGCGTTCCACGAAGGGGTGGTCGGAAGCGAGAACCTCCCGGAGGGTTCCCTGGGCCACCACGTGCTTGTCGGCGAGGATCGCCATGCGGTCCACGATGGAGAAAATCGTATCGAGATCGTGGGTGATCATCACGACGGTGATGTCGAGTGCGTCCCGCAGATCGACGATGAGCCGGTCGAAGGCACGGGCGCCGATGGGATCGAGTCCCGAGGTGGGTTCGTCGAGAAAAAGAAGACGGGGATCCATCGCCAAAGCCCGGGCCAGAGCGGCGCGTTTGATCATCCCGCCGCTGAGCTCCGAGGGGTAGAGGGTGGCGGCCCGGCTGTGCAGCCCCACCATCGCCAGCTTCTCCCGGACGATCTTTTGGCGGAGATGCGAGGGGACCCGGGTATATTCCTTGATGGGGAGAGCAATATTCTCCGCCACGGTAAGGGAGGTAAACAGGGCGCCGAACTGAAAGAGAACCCCCCATTGGCGCCGCAGGGCCTGTTGGCGGGCGTAGTCGAGCCGGGCGAGATCCTCTCCGAAGACCCGTACCGTCCCCTCGGTGGGACGCAGAAGCATGATGATCTCTTTCATCAGGACCGATTTGCCCGCTCCACTCTCTCCGAGAATGGCGAAAATCTCTCCGGCATTGACCCGAAGGTCCACTCCGTCGTGGATGACGGTTTCCCCGAAGCGGGTAACGATCCCCTTCATTTCGATGACGGGCGTGGAGGGGCTCACCATCCCAGCTCCGTGAAGATGACCGAAAAGAGTGCGTCGCAGGCGATGACGAAAAAGATGGCATGGACGACACTGGCGGTGGTTTCGATGCCGATGCTCTCGGTATCGTTGGTGACGCGGAATCCGTGAAAACAACCGGTCGCGGCGATAATGACGGCGAAGAAGGGACCTTTGACGATGCCGAGAATGTAGTGTTTGGCCGAGAGAACCTCCTGGAGACGCTGGAGGAAGAAACTGAACGAAAGGTCCACCTGGGCCTTGGTGGCGATCATTCCGCCCAAAATACCGGTAATGTCTGCAAAGAAGATCACCAGGGGCATGGCGACGATCAGGGCGACGATGCGGGGAATAACCAGGAAATAAAAGGGATCGAAGCCCATGGTGCGCATGGCGTTGATCTCTTCGGTGAGCTTCATGGTTCCGATCTCGGCGGCATAGCTCGAAGCGCTGCGCCCGGCGATGACGATGGCCGTGATCATGGGACCCAGCTCCCGGGTGATGGCGATGCCGATGGCGTCGACGACATAGATGTCGGCACCGAACTGGCTCAGCTGCACCAGGCTCTGGTAGGCGATGACCAGCCCCACGAGGATGGAAGTGAGGGCAATGATGAAGAGGGCGTCGAACCCCGACTTTTCGATATGATAGACCGTTTCGCGAAAGCGGAAATTGGCGGGATGGGCCAGGAGACGCAGGAAGGCGGCGCTCAGTTCCCCGACAAAGGTAAAAAAATCCCGGACCACGGAAAGCTCCGCCACGGTAGCCCGCCCGATCCGGTAAAGGAGATGCTCCCTCCGTTTGGGGAGGGGGGAACGCAGATCGCTGTGGCGAAGCAGTTCCAGAATTTTGCGCTGTTTTTCGTCGAGGCCCCGGATTTCATAGGGGCACTCCATCGATTTGAGGCGCTCTTCGAGTTCCTGAAGCAGAAGCATCCCGGCGCTGTCGAATTCCCGAACACCACTGAAATCGACGGTGCAGTTTCGGCAGCCGGGAAGCTTCAGCTTCCGGAGACTCCGGTCGATCCGGTCGGTCCGGTAGAGGGTCCACTCCCCCTCACATTGGATACGGTATGTCTGGCCTTGCCGGTCGATCCGGAGATAACGTTCTTTCATCGAAACGGATTATATCACAGGGTGCACGAAGCCGTACATCGGGCGCCGATTCGTTACAATGCCGGACGACCGGAGGGTGCCGACCCCTCCGGAGCATTCGGGTCCGCCAAGGAGTGTCAATGAATCGGGAGATTCTGCGTCTCGCCCTTCCCAATATTCTCTCCAACATTTCGGTACCTCTGCTCAGTTCGGTGGATACGGCGCTGATGGGGCATCTCTCGATCGCCCATCTGGCGGCGCTGGGGGTGGCGGGAATGCTCTTCATGTTCCTCTACAGCACCTTCGGCTTCCTGCGGATGGGGACCACGGGAATGGTGGCCCAGTCCCTGGGTGCAGAGGATCGCCTGGGATTGAGCCTGACCCTCTGGCGGGCTCTACTGTTGGCCGGGGCGTTGGCGGGAAGTCTGATCCTGTTCCGGGAACCGATGTTCACCCTCGGAGCGTGGCTCATGAATATGGAACCGGCCTACGAGCCGTTGGCCCGGGAGTACTTTTTCATCCGCATCTGGACCGCTCCGGCGGCTCTGGGGCTCTATGTCCTCATGGGCTTCTTCTTCGGGATGCAAAACGCCCGCTCTCCCCTCTACATTACGCTCCTGGTCAACGGAATCAACGTCGCGGCCAGCCTTTTCCTGGTCCGGATTCTCGACTGGGGAATCGCCGGAGCCGCCTGGGGGACGCTGCTGGCCCAGTATGCGGGCTTGGGCTGGGGGCTCTGGCTGTTGAGGCGCTATCGCAGGCGCCTGGAAGCTCCCCGCTGGGCCGAGGTGCTGCGTTGGGGAGATCTGGAGCGTTTTTTTCACGTCAACCGCAACATCTTCATCCGGACGGTGGCCCTGACCTTTTCCCTCGCTTTTTTTTATGCCGAGGCGGCCAAAGAGGGCGAGCTGACTCTTTCGGTGATGGTTCTGCTGCTTCAATTCATGATCTGGATGAGTTTCGCCATCGACGGATTCGCCAACGCGGCCGAAAGCCTGACGGGCCGCTACTTCGGGGCCGGGGACCGGGAACGCTTTTTCCGGGCCGTACGCCTCTCTCTCGCCTGGGGGGCGGGGTTGGCCCTGGCCTTCGCCCTGATCTACTGGAGCCTCGGGGAGGCGATCCTGCGGCTCTTCACCGACCAGGAACCGGTAATCCGCGCCGCTTCGGAGCTTCTTCCCCTGGTGGGCTGGCTGCCGTTGCTGGGCTTCGCCGCGTTCATCTATGACGGGATCTTCATCGGGATGACCGCCGTACGCGCCATGCGCAATGCGGTATTGGCGGCGACACTGCTCTATGTCCTGGGAGCCCGGCTACTGGAGTCTTTGGTTCCTCTCAGGTACGCGCTCTGGATCTCCTTCATGGCGTTTTTCTTTTTCCGGGGGCTCCTGCAATGGTGGATGTTTCGGCGCCGGGGCTGGGAACTGCGTTGAGTTTCTCCGGATTCACTTCAGATTCTCTTCAGGAAAAACCGGATACTGTATAAACTGTGTTGCCAAACCCATTGCGAGGTGGGGACGGAAAGCCATGGGTCTCACTGAGATCGCCAGGTTGCCTCTTTGTCGTGTCGGGAGAGTAAAAAATCGACACTGCTTCGTTGCAATCTTCACGGTTTCTTTCCCCCTTCATCGATTGGTTAATGAGGACCGAAATTCCGGTTTCTTCAATTTTCTTGGAAACGGGTTCGGACACCAACCAAATGTTGAAGGAGTATCCGATGAAATTTCTTACCATTTTTATCGACGCGGTGATGGTGTTTTTCATCGCGAAGATTTCGTTCGATTTTTTTGCCGGGAGAGACGGGTTGTTTCTTCTCGACGCCGCGCCGGCCGGAGTGGTGTTGATCTATGGAATCGGTTATTTCGCCGTATTGAACATCAACCGGCAGGTTGCGGCGCTCTACCGAACCCTGGTTGGAGTTTTCGTCGGGGTGGCGATGCTGATCCACAGCACTACCATCAATTTCATTCTCGACGGGGAAGCGGTCTGGAAAACCATTTCTCTGATCATCACTGCCGTGACCCTTTTCAGCACCCAGTTTATTACCAAGGTGATCGCCGAATACGCGGAGTGAGGGGTAGGTCGATAGTCGATAGTCGATAGTTCCCGGCGGATAAAATTTATCGAACGATATTAGCTCTCAGCTCTTAGCTTTTCGCCTTAAGCTTTCAGCTCTCCGCTCCAAGCTCTCCGCTCCTTTTCAGGTCACCAGCATCAGCATCTTCGCGTAACGTTCGGGGATTTCGAAGCGTTGTCCGGCGAGATAGTTTTCGGCGACGGTATTGATCCACTCCCGCGAGGTGACGATTTTTTCGGCCAGGAGGTAATACTTCTCCCCCTCCCGTACGATCTCGTAGTGTTCGACGGTGACGTGAAGTGGATCCCGTTCTCCTTTGAGCAGCACTTCCAGTTCGATGGTTTTCTTTTGGGAGTCGAGTTGAAATCTCAGCATGGTTCCAAACCTTTTCAATCGGGCGTTGACGGCCAGCTCCACCCCCTTGGAGAGGGCCCGGTCTTTGAGGCCGGAGACGGCGCCGCGTTTCATCGTCCGGCGCCTTTCGTCTTTTTTCTGGGGCGGAATCGGTCGGTGATCTCGGGGAGGTGGACCACCGAGAGGAGGTCGGTAATTCGCAGGGGGTATCCCAGTTTGTTCATGTACACGACATAGTTGGTCAGGACTTTTTTGCCGTATTCGTTGGCCTGATAGTTGTCAACACGCTCCAGACTGATCCACGGGTCGTAAGGGCTGCGATTTTCGAAAAGATCTTTGCGACGGATCAGCCGCTTGGTAAAACCGATCCCGGCGTTGTAGGCGTAGGCGACGAAGAGGGGATGGTGGAGCCAGGAGGTGAGGTAGTCCAGGTGGGTGTCGGCGTACTTCAGGGCCGTCAGGGGGTCGAACATGTCGTCGTAGTCGATCCGGGGTTCCCTGCGGACCTTTTTGAGGTGATCGACCAGGAAGGGCATGATCTGCATCATCCCCAGGGCGAAGGATCCCGAGACCGATGCGGGAATGAAGCGGCTCTCCTGGCGGGCGATGGCATAGAGGATCGCCTGGCGCTTGAGGGGCAGCTTCTCCATGAACTCCCGGTAGGGCATGGGGAAGTACTGGGGGATGTCTTTGCCCGCCTTAGTCTCGATGTAGGTGTAGTGGCCGACGGTCTGCCGGGTCTTGAACCGGGCGGCCAGTGTTCGTAGATCGGTCCGGGGGTCGAAGATTTTCCGTTTGAGCCGGTGCCAGTGGATCGGATTGCGGATGTCGAAGCCGGGGACGGTTCCCGGGGGGAGTTTGGGGGTGATTCCCAGGTCGTACTTGAGCTTGAGGGCGTCCCGGGCGGCGAGGGTGTAGAGGTTGATGTCGTAGCTTTTGACCAATTTCTTCAGGTAGTCCCGGTCGTCTTCGGCTTTCCAGGCCCAGAAGAGCGCCCGGTCGGCCAGCTCCCGGCTGGGAGCCCGGGAGACGGCCCGGGCGAAGTCGTATTCGGCCAGGTCCATCTCGTTGCGTTCCAGGGCCTCGAATCCCATGCGCATCAGGTAGTCGTAGCGCAGGGCGTTGTCCTTGGCCGGTTTGTAGCGCAGGATCCTTCCGAGCTTCGGGAGCCGCTCCCTGCGGGTATAGTAGAGCATGAGGTTGGCGCCGTTGTGGCGGCTCAGCTCTTGCCACTCCCGTTCACTCATGGGATGGTCGAGTCGCCTCCTTCCCTTTTTTCCCGCATGGCTGAAGACGAAGAGGCGCATCTCCGGAGAGAGCTTTTTCCAGGCTTGGAGCGGGTGGGGTGCGGCGAGGACCGAAAGGGTGACCTTCTCCTTCCGTGCCAGTTCCCGCTTTTGGGCGGGAGTGAGGGTCTTCGCCCGCCGCCGGATCGGAGGAGGGTTGTGGCCGGTTTTGCGCCGGTAGGCTTTTTTGAGGGAGGGGTTGATCCGGGAGGCTTCCCGGATGATGCGCTTCGCCTCGGCTTTTGTGGTGCTTTTCTGCCGAAGGTAGCGCCAGATGTAGTAATCCTTCTCCACCCCTTTGGGCATGGCATGGATCTCGCCGTAGTTGAAGCTCTTGGCCCCGAGGAGAATGGGGGTCAAAAGGAGGAGGAAAAGCAGGACGGAAAGGTGATGTCGGATCTTGGATGCAGGATGCAGGATGCAGGGAACGTTCTTTCTTTCGTCGACTTCCCCTTGTCGCATGCCAAACGCACCGTTCATCCGTAGACGAGCCGGATCAGGAAGGTGTCGAGGAACTGGAGGGCCAGCAGGATGACGATGGGGGAGAGGTCGATCCCTCCCATGACGACGAAGGGCATCTTGCGGCGGACCCAGGCGAAGGCGGGTTCGGTGAGACGGTAGAGCCCGACGATGATGGAGCGGATCGTCGGATTGCTCGGGTTGGGCTGGACGAAGCTGAGTACCGCGGCGATAATGATCATCCAGATGTAGAGATTGATGACGGTATGAAGGGTTTGGACCAGTGCGTAGATCAGTGCTGACATCGTGCGACCTCCGTGAGATAGGGATTGATGAGGGGAAAGATCTCCTCCAGGGCGGGCCCCGCAT
>CAZGGT010000106.1:0-3574 GCA_964525335.1 uncultured Nitratifractor sp.
TCGGTGGGGGAGACGGTGCTCAGGGTCCGCAATCCCTCCTCTTTGAGGGCTTCGGCCACGGCGACGATCTCGTCGGGGCTCGTCAGCCTGGCTTTGATCCAGGTGGGCTTGTACTCTTCGATGTACTCGGTGGAGAAGCGCTCCAGTACGCGTTTGACGGCTTCCATCAGAACTCCATCTCCTTCCAGAGCCCGCCCCGGCTCGCGGCGCTGGGCTCCTTGGCCTTGATCTTGCGTTTGATCTCGTCGAGCCCCTCGATGATCGCCTCGGGCTTGGGCGGACAGCCGGCGACAAAGACGTCGGCAGGGAGGATCTCCGTGGCGTTCTTGATCACCGAGAGGGAGTCGTTGTAGGGGCCGCCGTCGTAGCTGCAGGCCCCCAGGGCCATGACGTACTTGGGCTCGGGCATCTGGGCATAGGTCCGCAGCAGGGCGGGGAGGATCTTCTTGCTCACCAGGCCGGTGATCATCAGGACATCCGCCTGGCGGGGGGTCGGGGTGGACATGTAGCCGTAACGTTCCCAGTCGTAGCGGGGCCCCATCGCCGCCGCCATCTCCAGGGAGCAGCAGCCGGTGCAGAAGTGGGCCATCCAGAGGCTTTCGCTCCGGGCGTAGTCGAAAAAGTCGAGGATTTTGATCATAGGCGTTTCTCCTTGGCCGACCGCTGCATCTCCCGCATCGCCAGGGTCACCGCCACCGCCACCGCCAGGGCGAAGAGGGCGGCCACCAGGGCGTTGCGCCCCTGAAGGTCGAAGACGAAGAGGGTGAAGAAGAGCCCGGTCATATCCGCCACGATGAACATGATGGCGTAGACGAAGAAGCCGTAGTTGGCCCGCCGGGGCTGGGCGCTGCTGGCGGGAAGGCCGCACTCGAAGTGGTCGTTCTTGACGCTGCCGGGATCGTAGGGAGCGATGGCCACCCCCACGAAGTAGAGGAGAAAAACCGCCGAGCTCACGCCGATGGCGTAGATAAAAAACTGTTCCATAAAATATACCTTTCTATCTTTATAAAAATTATCGATTTAAAAGTTCCATCTATAGTATCCAATTGCTACCAAAAAAGACGTGAACCTATGGGAGTTTTCTGAAAAATGAAAATGGAGGAAAGAAGGGAGACAGGAGGAGAAGAGTCCGGAGGGAAGAAGCCCACTCTTCCGAGAATCTTTCTCCCCCGCAAACTATCGACTATCGACGAACGACTAAATCCCCTCCGCGATCATCGCGTCGGCGACCCGTTTGAAGCCGGCGATGTTGGCGCCGTCGACCAGGTTGCCGGCGACCCCGTACTCTTCGGCGGTCCGGACCGTGGTCTGGCAGATGTGGACCATGGTCTCCTTGAGCTTGCGGTCCACCTCTTCGAAGCTCCAGCGCTGGAGCTGTGCGTTCTGGCTCATCTCGAACTCGCTCACGGCGACACCCCCGGCGTTGGCCGCCTTGGCGGGGGCGAAGGCGATTCCCGCTTCGAGGAAGGCTTCGATCGCTTCGGGGGTGGAAGGCATGTTGGCCCCCTCGGTGACGCTGACGACCCCGTTTTTGACGAGCGCTTTGGCGTCCACCTCGGTCAGCTCGTTCTGGGTCGCGCAGGGGAAGGCGGCGTAGGCGGGAATGTGCCAGACGGCGTGGCCCCCCTCGGGGTACTCGCTGACGGGAATGTACTTCGCCTCGGCGTGGACCTTGGCATACTCCTCCAGGGAGGCGCGCTTCTTGAGCTTGAGCTCTTTGAGGAGCTCGATGTCCAGACCCCGGGGATCGTAGAGGGTTCCCCGGCTGTCGGTGGCGGTGACGGGGATGGCCCCCAACTGCAGGAGCTTCTCGATGGCGTGAAGCGCCACGTTGCCCGCTCCGCTGACGGTACAGACCTTCCCTTCCAGAGGCTCTTTGCCCATCTCCGCGAGCATCTGCTCGGTGAAATAGACGGCGCCGTATCCCGTCGCCTCGGGTCGCCCCAGGGATCCGCCGAAGAAGAAGGGTTTGCCGGTCAGGACCCCGTTGTAGCGGGAGGTGATCTTCTTGTACTCCCCGTAGAGGTAGCCGATCTCCCGGGCGCCGACTCCGATATCCCCGGCGGGGACGTCGATATCGGGCCCGATGTATTTGTGGAGCTCGGTCATGAAGGCGGAGCAGAACTTCATCACCTCCATGTCGCTCTTGCCCTTGGGATCGAAATCGCTTCCCCCTTTTCCGCCGCCGATGGGCAGGCCGGTCAGGGCGTTTTTGAAGATCTGCTCGAAGCCCAGGAACTTCAGAACCCCTTCGTTGACCGTGGGGTGAAAGCGCAGCCCTCCCTTGTAGGGCCCGAGGGTGTTGTTGAACTGGACCCGGAAGCCGGTATTGACCTGGATCTCGTTGTTGTCGTCGAGCCAGGCGACTTTGAATTTGATGATCCGGTCGGGAACCGCCAGGCGGCGCACGACGTTGTGGCGGGCGTATTTGGGATCGGAGAGGTAGAGGGGCGCGACGGAGAGCAGGACCTCTTCCAGGGCCTGATAGAAGACATCGTGTTCGATGCGGTGGGACTCTTTGAGGCGGTTCACCTCCCCTTTGATCTGATTACGGATTTCATCGATTTTGGACATTATTGATTCTCCTTTTGTTTTCGATCGATTCGCTCTATTGTATCGAGAATACGCTGCACCTGCGCCGCGGGATCCTCCGCCCGGTAGACGGGACGCCCCACCACCGGAAAATCGACCCCCTCCCGGGCCGCCGTCTCCAGGTCGGCCACCCGGCGCTGATCGCCGGCATCTTCGCCAAAGGGGCGGATCCCGGGAGAGAGGGTCAGAAACTCCCCGGAGGTCGCCTCCTTGATCCTCCGGGATTCGAAGGCGCTGCAGACCACCCCGTCGAGACCCGCTTCGTAGGCGATCCGGGCGAACTGCTCCGCCTTTTCGTCGATCCCCTGTTCGTAGATGCGGCGAAACTCCTCCTCGCTGAAAGAGGTGAGCGCCGTCACCGCTAGGACCTTGGGCCGCTCCTCATAGGCCGAAAGCCGCTCCATCACCGTCCGCAAGGCCCGCTCTCCGGCACTGGCGTGGACGTTGAACATCTCCACTCCCAGTTCGGCGATCTCCGCCGCCGCATCGGCCATGGTGTTGGGAATGTCGTAGAGCTTGAGATCGAGAAAGATCCTGAAATGAGGGTTGATGGTTTTGAGGGTATCGAGAAAGGCCCGCCCGTCCCGGATGTAGGTCCGAAACCCCACCTTCATCCAGAGGCCGTCGTATCCTCCCAGGGATTCAGCCAGGGCAAGATTCTCCGCCGCGCCGGGCAGGTCGAGTGCGATACAGAGCTGCATAATGTTCCCTCCGGGAAAGCGGAAAGCTCAAAGCGAAGAGCCGAGAGCTTTTCCAAATGGAAAGCACCACCCTGTGGTGCACCTCAACTTTTCATGTTTCGTTTTTCAATCTTCACTTCGTCCGATCGAAGCTTCCCCCCAGCGCCAGGTGGAGGTTGACCCGGTTGACGAGGCGCTCCTTGAGGATCTGGGTCCGGAGGATTTTGGCGTCGATCCATTTGCTCTGGGCCTGGAGGACGTCGAGGATGGTCCCCTGGCCGATCTTGTAGTTTTTGTCGGTC
>CAZGGT010000107.1:0-2456 GCA_964525335.1 uncultured Nitratifractor sp.
GAACACCGCCTGGTCTACGAGGTGTACGAGGATCGGATCCACGTCCTGGCCTGCCGGTACCACTATTAGTTCCGGCCGGGGGCCGGAAAGTGAAAAGGGGTTCCGCCCGAGGGCCGGAGGTGAAAAGTTAAGAGTGAAAGGTGAAAGGTTGAGGTTTGCGTTGCGTTGCAACGCCTTTGTTTTGAATCGTCGCCAAAGGCGACCCCATAATGTAACTAACGACTAACGACCAACGACTAATGAAGAAAAAGGATTCCCTATGAAAAAACCGTTCCGTATCGCCACGATGGCCTATCTGACGCTGCTGGGGGTGACCCTCGGAGCGGTGCTCTACGCCGGGATCGTGGTGGCACCCGTGATCTTCCATGCCGGGGAGTATCTGGGAGAGGGGGTGCTGAGCCACTACCAGGAAGGGGTCTTGATGACTCAAAATTTCATCGGCCTTTCCTACCTCGTCACGGTGACGATGATCGCCGTCTTCCTCTACGAGGGGTACAAGTACAAAATGTTCGAGCGGGACAAGCTCACGACGGTGTTCGCCCTGCTGCTGCTCATGACGGGAGCGCTCTTCAACTGGTACTACCTCCCCGACATCGTGACGATGCAGATGGCGGGCGAGGAGATGACCCGGAGCGAAACCTTCCAAAACGTCCACAAGGCCAGCGAGATCGATTTCAAGATCTTCGCCGCGGCGATCCTGGGGCTGATGGTGCAGAACATGAGGAAAGCATGTAAATAAGCGAGGAGTGCGTAGTGGGTAGTGGGTAGAATAAGAGGAAAAGCGGTTCCGGCTAGGGGCCGGAAGGTGAAAAGTTAAGAGTGAGAGGTGAAAGGTTGAGGTTTGCGTTGCGTTGCAACGCCTTTTTTTTGAAATCGTCGTCGGAGACGACCCCTTGAAAACGAACGACGAACGACGAAAAGCGAACGACTAAAAAAACAAGGAGTGGAAATGCCGAGTGTTATCGACGCCGGGCGGGCGGGAGTTCCTCGGATCCGTTTGCGTTTCGGCGATGGAAAAGCGGGGGTGGCGGATCTGGCTCCTGGATTTCTCTGTTTCTTAGCGTTTGGAAACGAACCGGAGCTTCAGGAGCTTTTTCGGAAACGGGGATATCTGACCGGGGATTTCCATGCAGCCTGAGCGTCTCGGTCATCCCTTCGATCCCATCGTCTTTCCCGATACGGAGATCCTGATCCTGGGGAGCTTTCCCAGCGTGGATTCTTTCGCCCACTCCTTCTACTACGCCCATCCTCGCAACCGGTTCTGGCCGATCCTCTCGGAAGTCACCGGCTATCCGGTCCACAACCGGGACCAGAAGATCTGGCTTCTCAAGGAGTCGAAGATCGGGCTCTGGGACATGGTGGCCTCCTGCGCCCGGAGCAACTCCCTCGACAGTTCCCTCCGGGAGATCGAAGTCAACGACATTCCCGGCCTGCTGGAGCGTACGCCTTCCATCTGCAAGATCCTCTTCACCGGGCGCAAAGCCCAGGAGCTTTTCGAGCGGAATTTCGGGGAGTTGGAGATCGAGCGGGATTACCTCCCCTCTCCCTCCCCGGCCTATGCGGCGATGAGCTTCGGGGAGAAGGTGGCGGAATACAAAAAAAAGCTGGAACGGAGTCCATAAAATGAACGGCATCGATTTTCAATCCATCTTTCATCTTCCATCTTCCATTCGTGCACTCTGCAGGAGAGCACGATGATCTGGGCCATCGGGGATCTCCAGGGGTGCTACGACTCCTTCCGGCGTCTGCTGGAAGAGATCGGGTTCGACCCGGGGCGGGATACCCTCTGGCTGGCGGGAGACCTGGTAAACCGGGGGCCGAAGTCCCGGGAGGTGCTGGAGTACCTCTATCCGATCCGGGAGCGTCTGCGGATCGTCCTGGGCAACCACGACATCGCCCTCCTAGCGGCGGCCTGGGGGATCAAGAAGTCCAACCCCACCCTCGATCCGATTCTGGAGGATTCCCGGGCCGGGGAGTGGCTGGAGTGGCTGCGTTCCCTGCCTTTTTTGCAGGTGGACCTGGAACTGGGGTATGTGATGGCCCACGCGGGGATCCCTCCCGAGTTCGGCCTGGGAAGCAGCCTCCACTACAACCGGATTCTCATGCGCCGGCTGCAAAGCGATCGGGCGGCGGAGTGGCTGAAGGCGGTGATGGGGAAGGATGAAGCCCGGTTCGATCCCCTGGGGAACGACCTGCAGCACGAACGCTATATGCTTTCGGGCTTCATCCGGATGCGTTACTGCACCCGGGACGGCCGTCTCGATTTCGATCAGAAGGGCGCGCCCACGGATAAGGTGCGCAGGAAGGGGCTGATGCCCTGGTTCGAGTGCCCGCTGCGCAAGCGGGTGGAGGCGAAGATCCTCTTCGGCCACTGGTCGACCCTGGGGTATTTCGAAAACGACGAAGTCTGCTGCCTTGACAGCGGATGCCTCTGGCGGGGACGCCTGACGGCCCGA
>CAZGGT010000108.1:0-2716 GCA_964525335.1 uncultured Nitratifractor sp.
TTCCTGGCCAACGGAGCGACGGCCGAGGAGCTGGAGGGGGCCAAAAAATTCTTCCTGGGCAGCGAACCCCTCCGCACCGAAACCCTGGCCCAGCGGATGAACCGGGCCTTCCGCGAGTATTACGACGGCCTGGGGCTGGACTGGTCGAAAAAAGAGTTGAAGATGATCGGGGAGATGAAACTGGAGGATCTCAACGCCTTCATCAAGGCCCACCCCGAGATCGGGGAGCTGAGCTGGTCGATCGTGACGAAGAAGGCGAAGTAAATATAGTGAGGTAATATTAAGTTAACACTCCGATGATAATCTTTTAGATGAATAAATTCAACAAAAAAGAAAAGGAGCGGAAGATGAAAAATTTCTCGAAATACTTGAAGGCATTCGCGGTAACCGGTGCCATTCTGGTAACGCCGGTAACCGTTAGCGCATCGAGTGACGTCGGGACTCAAAACGGGATCGAGAGTCAGAAGAGCCGGATTACCAAACAGCAGAGATCGGATCTGAAATTCATGTTTCAGGAAGAGAAATTGGCGAGAGATGTCTACATCGCTCTCGGTGAAATGTGGGAACACCGTACCTTTTTGAACATTCAAAATGCTGAGCAGACCCATATGAATGCTATCAAACGTTTGATGAAAAAGTATCATGTCCACATTCCTGTCGATGAGAATGCTTTGGGAGAGTTTAAGGACAAAGATCTTCAGGCTCTCTATAAGGATCTGATCGATCAGGGAAGTGAGTCGTTGAAGAACGCTCTCGAAGTGGGAGTGTTGATTGAAGAGACCGATATAGATGACCTGAAAGAACGTCGCAAAGGAACGCCCAAAGATATTCGACGGGTGTATAACAGATTGTTGAGAGGAAGTTACAAACATCTCGATGCTTTCAACAATGCACTTTCCGGTGGTGGTAATGGTCGGGGTGGTAAGGGTCGCAGAGGTCGTCGGTGATCGGATGATGGGCGAATTGCCTGCATGACCTGCTTGATATGACATACTGAAATCAAGATTCCTTTTTCCGTTTCTTTTGCGTTAAGATATTCCCACGTAAACGCAAAAGGAGCGAGGATGGAGGAGGCGGAGGCCCGGCGGCTTTTCGAGAAGCTCAAGATCCGGACCCTGCTGGATCTGGCGCTGACGATTCCCGCCGGCTACGAGGATACCCGGCTCTGCGAGCGGATCGAAGCGGGGAAAACCCAGACCTTCGAAGCGGTGGTCCGGCAGAGGGAGGAGCGGGGCGGGCGGATGAGCGTCCGTTTCGACCTTCCGGCGCTCGGCCGGCCCCTGACGGGCATCTTCTTCCGGGCGACCCCTTACCACCGAAAGCTTTTCGAGCCGGGAAGCCGGCACGTGATCCACGGAAAAATCTCCCTCTACAACGGCTGGCCCCAGATGGCCCAGCCCCGCTCCCTCAAACGCTACGGCGAACTCCTCCCCCGTTACAAGACCCCCCTCAAAGAGAGCGAGATGCAGGCACTGGCGGAGACCTTTCTCACGGAACGGGCTCTCTATGCCGAAGGACTGGAGAGCCGGGAAGTGGAGACCCTGCTTTGGGTCCATTTCCCCGGACGCTACGGTCGGGGGGTGCCCGATCCCTCCTCTCCGGAGCTCCGGGAGGTGCTCAAATTCGTCGAAGCCTACAATCATCTGCGCAAACTTCGGGCCAAACGTCACGACTATCCGGCTCTGAAAGCTCTGAAAGGAGACCTTGAACCCTTTGTACGCAAGCTCCCTTTCGAGCTGACGGCGGAGCAGAAAGAGACCATCGAAGCGCTCCGGAAGGATCTGGCCCGGGAAGATCGGGCGGCCCGGCGGATGGTGATCGGAGACGTGGGGAGCGGCAAGACCATGGTGATCCTGGCGGCGGCGATGATCGCGGGAAAGGATCGTTCCCTGCTGATGGCTCCCACCTCCATCCTGGCCCGTCAGCTCTACGAGGAGGCGTCGAAATACCTTCCGCAATCGATGAAGGTGGCCCTGGTGATGCAGGGGAGTGAAGAGGGAGACTACCGGAGCGCCGATTTGGTCATCGGCACCCACGCTCTGTTGCACCGGGGAGATCTGCCTCCCGCCGCCCTGGTGATGGTGGACGAGCAGCACCGGTTCGGGACGAAACAGCGGGCGCTCCTGGAGGCGATGGTGAGCGAGGGCGAGCGGCGTCCCCACTATCTCCAGTTCTCCGCCACCCCGATCCCCCGGACCCAGGCGATGATGGAGTCGGAGTTGGTGGATGTGAGCCTCATCACCCGGACTCCTTTCGAGAAGAGGATTCACTCCCGGGTCATCGGTCGGAGCGATTTTCCCGAATTGCTGCGTCATATCGAGGGGGAGCTGGCCCGGGAGCATCAGGTGCTCATCGTCTACCCCCTGGTGGAGGAGAGCGGGGAGATTCCCTACCAGTCCATCGACGAGGCCCGGGCTTTCTGGGAGAAGCGCTACGAAGGGGTCTATGTCACCCACGGCCGGGACAGGAACAAGGAAGAGGTGCTCCTGGAGTTTCGGGAGCGGGGGCGGATCCTCCTGGCGACCACCGTCATCGAAGTGGGGATCAGCCTGCCGCGTCTGACGACCATCGTCATCGTCGGGGCCGAACGCCTGGGGCTGGCGACCCTGCACCAGCTCCGGGGCCGGGTGGGACGCAACGGTCTGGAGAGCTGGTGCTATCTCTATACCAACCTTTCGAAAAGCGAACGCCTGGAGCGCTTCTGCAAAACCACCAG
>CAZGGT010000109.1:0-13144 GCA_964525335.1 uncultured Nitratifractor sp.
TAAAAATATTCCCCGAATCTTATGTGATATTATTGAATATGACCGAAAGGGCTTTCGATCTTCGCTATATTGTCACCATGGCAAAGAAGAAACGAAGACACTACATCAAACTCAACAACCGCATCAAGGAGCTGTTCGGCGGCCTCCCCTTCGACGAGGCGGCCGGCACCCTCGGGGACGACGAGCTCATGGAGCTGATGCTGCTCCTGGATCAGCAGCTTCCCGAACTGGAGCGGGAGGAGATGGTCCGTGCGCTGCGGCGACTCTGGAGCGAGGGGGAGTTTTCGGTGCGCAAGCAGATCGTCGACTACCTGAGCGCCCGGAGAAAAAGGGGAGCCAAATCCCCCGTCCCCTCCCCCGGGACGAACGAGAAGGACAAGGTGGAGCGGATCCTGGATCTTCTCGATGACGTGGAGCTCAGCCCCGACGAGGAGGAGGCGCTGCTGGAGGCCTTTTTGGAGACCCGCCGCGCCAAGATCACCCGGGAGAAACTCCTCAACAAACTCCACTACCTCCGCCGGCAGCGAAAGATCCGGGACCTGGAGCGGGCCCTCGGGGTCCACTTCAACGCCCTGGACGAAATGGAGTTTACCGCCGAGTTTCTCATCGCTCTGGAGCACTTCGACTTCACCAGGCATCTGCTGGTCCGGAGCCGGCCCGTCGATCCCCAATGGCTGGAGAGTGAAGAGGAGGATCGGCTCCTGGATCGGTTGCAGGAGCTCAAGGAGGAGGCGATCCGCCGGAAACGGGAGGAGATTGCCCTCTTCCTCTCCACCCTCCGGGATCACCGCTATCTGAGCGAAGAGGAGATCCACCGCTTCCTGCGCCGGATGCCCATCGACGGGGAGCTGCGCCACGCCCCCATCGACGACGAGGTGCTGGAGCGGATCCTCCACACCTTCGATCCGGCCCTCTATCTCATCGACAGCGGCGAGCACTTCATCATCGAGCGGGAGCGGAGCCTGGAGCTCTACGGAACGACGCTGCGCTACCGCCTCAGCCTCTCCTACGAAAAGAACTTCCTCTACGCCGCGGTCTGGGAGAGCCGGGAGCTGCCGATCTCCGACGATCTGGAATCCCTCGACGAGACGACGGTGGAGCAGTTTCGCGCCGCGGTGGAGAGCCTGGCGGAGCGGATGCGGGAGCAGGCGGAGGGGCTGGAGCTGGAGGAGGGAGTGCTGGAGAGCTTCATTCTCCGCTTTCTTGAACCCCAGATCATCGCCTCGGGCCGCCTCAAGATCAAGGAGAAGACCCGGCGCCGCATCCTCTATCACTTCAGCGAGTATCTCCGCCCCCTCAAAGAGAAGCGGATGCGCGAAGAGCTCCTGGCCAAGACCATCCGGGACTTCAAGCAGCTCTTCCCCCTCGCCCGCCGCCTCAAGCGCCGGATCATTTTTCACGCCGGCCCCACCAACAGCGGCAAGACCCACGCCGCCCTGGAGAAGCTCAAGGCCGCCGAGACCGGCTACTACCTGGCCCCCCTGCGCCTCCTGGCCCTGGAGGGGTACGAGAGCCTGCGGGAGGCGGGGGTCCCCTGCTCCCTGATCACGGGGGAGGAGGAGATCATCGACGAAGAGTCGACCCACATCAGCTCCACCATCGAGATGCTCAACATGGAGGTGGAGGTGGAGCGCTGCGTCATCGACGAGATCCAGATGATCGACGACCGGGATCGGGGCTGGGCCTGGGCCAACGCCCTCATCGGCGCCCCCGCCAAGGAGGTGATCCTCACGGGATCGGCCAACGCCCTCAACGCGGTGGAGGAGATCTGCGACTACCTGGGGGAGGAGCTGGAGGTGATCCATTTCGAGCGGATGAACCCCCTGGAACTCATGAACCATCCCGTTCCCGCCCGCAAGATCAAGCCCGGCACCGCCGTCGTCGCCTTCTCCCGCAAAGAGGTGTTGAGTCTCAAGCAGCAGCTCGGCGCCCGCTACCGCACCTCGGTGGTCTACGGCAACCTCTCCCCCGAAGTGCGCCGGGAGGAGGCGCGGCGCTTCCGGGAGGGGGAGAGCGAGATCCTGGTGGCCACCGACGCCATCGCCATGGGACTCAATCTGCCGATCCGTACCCTTCTTTTCGCCCGGGACAACAAGTTCGACGGCCTGCGCCGCCGGGAGCTGACCACGGCGGAGATCCTCCAGATCGCCGGGCGGGCGGGACGCTACGGGATCCACGAACACGGCTACGTCGGCGCCCTGGACGCGGCGACGCTCCTGACGATCCGGGAGAAGTTCCACGCCCCCCTCCCCGAGATCCGCCCGCCCTTCTCCGTCATGGCGAGCCTGGAGCACGTCCTGCTTATCGGGGAGATCCTTGAGACCGACCGGCTCCTGGAGATTCTGGAGTTTTTCGCCGAGAACATGGAGTTCGAGGGGCCGTTTCGGGCGGCCAACATCGAGTCGATGATGGAGGTGGCGGCGATCGTCGACGAGTACGAGCTGGACCTGCGCAGCCGCTACCATCTCGCCTGCGCCCCCGTGAGCATCGGATCCCCCTGGATCGAATCGGTCTTCCACCGCTACCTGAGCCACCTGGAACGGGGCGAGGCGGTCCCCTACATTCCCCCGAGGGAGCTCCCCGACCACGCCGTCACCAACGAGGAGCTTCTCAACGCCGAAGACCGGGTCAAGGAGGTCTCCCTCTACCTCTGGCTCTCTTTCAAATTCCGGGATCGCTTTCCCGATACGGAAAAGGCCCGCCGGGCCAGGGAACGCCTCAACCGCTTCATCGAAAACTCCCTGAAAAGGGGGGAGTTCGTCAAACGATGCCGCCGCTGCGGCCGGGAGCTGGATTTCAGCTATCGGTTCAGCATCTGCGAGAGCTGCTACCTCAAAGGGAAAAAAGGGTCGGGAAGCCGCCCCTACCGGGGACGGAGGAGACGATGAGCCCTGGGGAGCTTGGAGCGGAGAGCTGAGAGTGAACGATACATCCAAGGAGAAAACGATGAAACGAACGATCCTCTTCCTGCTGGCGGCCGCCCTGCTCCTGGCCGCCTGCTCCAAAACCCCCGAGCCTTCCGAATGCACCACCTGCAACAGCGTGGTGATTCCCCAGCCGCCCTCTTCCTCCTAATCTCCCGTTTTCGGGGCTGTGAGTCGTGAGCGGGTGGGAGAAACTCCGCTTCCGGGCGATTCCCTCTTTTCCCGCCGGGAGTTTGGGAGGAGGGATGGTCGGTTCTCAAGGTTCTGTAAGCCGATTTCGCCATAATACCCCCATGCTGCAACAATATGTCGACGCAATCGAAAGCTCCAACATCGTCTCCCGCACCGATATCGACGGGATCATCACCTTCGTCAACGACGAATTTTGCAAAATTTCCGGCTATCGTCGTGAAGAGCTTTTGGGGCAGAATCACAACATCGTCCGCCATCCCGATGTTCCCGCGTCAAACTTCAAACGTCTTTGGGAGACGATCCTCGCAAAAAAAACCTACAAAGCCACCGTCAAAAATCTGACCAAAGACGGCCGGACCTTCTACGTCAATACCACCATCGTACCGATTTTGGATGAAGAGGGGGAGATCCTCGAGTTCGTGGCGATCCGTTACGACGTTACGGCGGAGATGGAGCTTCGGATGCGTCTGGAGCGACAGGAAAAAGAGCTCGAAAGTCTCAACCGCCATCTGGAGGAACGGGTCCGTGCCCAGACCCGGGAACTTTCGGAGCTCAACCGTCATCTCGAAGAGCGGGTACGGGAAGAGATCGCCAAAAACGAAGAGAAACAGAAAATGCTCCTCTGGCAGTCCCGCTTTGCCAGCCTGGGCCAGATGATGGCCAACATCGCCCACCAGTGGCGGCAGCCTCTCACCGAGCTCAGTCTCTCCCTCTACCACCTCAAAAGCGCCCTGGAGTCCGGAAAAGATCCCGAGGAGGTCCGAAAACTCTACGGCCAGAGCCGCAGGATCATCCGTTCCATGTCCCAGACCATCGAAGATTTCATGGACTTTTTCCGTCCCAACCGGGAAACCAGCACCTTCCCCGTTTTCGATTCCCTGGAGGATGCTCTCGCTTTGATCCGCAAAGCCCTCGACAAAGCGGAGATCGAAGTGCGGATCGAGGGAGAGAAGGATTTGAACATTTCCGGCATTCCCAATGAATTGACCCAGGTCTTTCTCAACCTGTTTCAAAACGCCCTGGAGGCCTTCGACCGGCAGGAGAACTCTCCCAAATGGCTGCGAATCCATCTGAGCCGCGACGAGAATTTCGCCGTGATCGTGGTGGAGGACAACGCGGGAGGAATACCGCCCGCCTCCATCGAGCGCATCTTCGAACCCTATTTCAGCACCAAACACAGTTCCCAGGGGACGGGACTGGGGCTCTTCATGTCCCGCATGATCATCCAGAAAAGCTTCCAGGGATCCATCGAAGCCCTCAACAGTCTCAAAGGAGCCCTCTTCATCATCAAGATCCCTCTGGCCGAACCTTCGCTCACAAAGGAGAACGACCATGCCTGATCCGCTGCGACAGCTGCACATCCTGTATGTCGAAGACGAAACGAGCCTCGCCCGACTGATGGAGGATGCGCTGGGAAGCCGCTTCCGGCGCTTCGACAGGGCTTCCGACGGAGAAGAAGGGCTCCGGAGTTTTCGGGAAAACCGTCCCGATCTGGTCATCACCGACATCACCATGCCCCGGATGGACGGATTGACGATGAGTCGGGAGATCCACCGGATCGCCCCCGAAACCCCCATTGTCGTCCTCAGCGCCTACAGCGACAAGGAAAAGCTTCTGGGAGCCATCGACGTGGGGATCGTCAAATATTTCATCAAACCCTTCGATCCCGAAGAGCTGCTGGAGTATCTGGAAGAGCTGGCCGCCACACTGCTCCGGCGTCGCCGGGTCGAGATCCTCCCCGATTATCTCTACGACTACGGGGAACGGCTGCTCAGTCGAAACCACATTCCCATTCCCCTTACCCAGCGGGAACGGAATTTTGTCGAAGCGCTCCTGGAGCGTCCGGGGAACCTGCTGGATCTTCCGGCCATCAAGCGTCTTCTCTGGCCCGACGACGATGTGGGCGACGAAGCGGTCCGGGTCTTCGTGAATCGTCTCCGAAAGAAGACCGGTCGGGAGTTTCTCCGCAATCAGGCCCGCGAAGGATACTACCTGGCCCTCAGACGTTAGAGGGGAGCATGTTCATCTCTTCAGACTCTCCAGACGGCGTCCGGGATAGAGACGCCGGAGCGTCTCCAGGTCCTTGTCGAAATAGTCATGGGAGGTGACGGTCCGGAAAAAACTTCTCAGTTCGTTTCGGGCTTCGTCGGAGTGTCCCAGAAGCCACAAGGCGAGTGCGCGGTACTCTCTGGCGTACTCCTGTTTCTGGGCGATCCCCCGATCGGCGGCCTCGAGAGCCCGCTTCGGCTTTCCGGCCAATAGGTAGTACCACGCCGCTTTGGGAAAGGCGCCGTCGATGTTGACGTAGTCGGCATAGCGCAGGCAGAAGGATTGTCGGCTCCGATCGGCCTGGCGGGCGACGTAATAGTCGCATTGGAGCTTCTCCTTGCCGACGGAGCATCCGACACAGTGTGCCCGGGGAGTTTGGGCGGAGCAAAACGCGGCCAGCGGGATGATCAGCGTAAAGATTTTGAACATGATTCCTCCTATTCTTTTTTCAACAGCAAACCCGCCCCGACGATGAGCGCGATTCCCGTCCAGCCCGACAGATCGGGCAGCGGGTCCCCCAGAGCGACGCCGAAACCGATGGCGAAGGGAATGTTTCCATAGCTGACGACGCCGACGATTCCCGCTCTCCCCCGGGTATAGGCTTTGGTGAGGAGCCACTGGGAGAGCGTCGCCGTCAGGGCCAGCAGCATCAGCAACTCCCAACTCTTCGAATCCCGGGGCCATCGGAAATCGGGCACGAGAAAATCCAGAGCTTCCGGGGGCGTCCAGTGGCCTGCCGAGGCGAAGAGCAACAGGGGGACGACCGTTCCCACGGCGGTAAAGGAGAGGACGATCATCCGGGCGTCGTACCGGTGACGCAGACGTTTGATGGTGGCATAGGCGCAGGCGGCCAGGAAACCGCCCAGGAGTCCCATGAGATGGGGGCCGCTCATGGAGACTCCCCCGGGCTTCGTGATGAGGATCACTCCAAGAAACCCGAGAAAAAGAGCCAGGAATCCCCAGGATCCGATACGCTCCTTCATGAGGAAAAACGCCAAAAGGGTGACGAAAAGGGGGGAGGTTTTGTTGAGGGTGATCGCTTCACCGAGAGGAATCGTGGTAATCGTGTAGAAAAAGAGAATCATCGCCGAAAAGCCCAGAATCCCCCGAAGCAACAGAAGCGCAGGGGCTCCCCCCGGCAGAGAGGCCGGTGTGTGGCGAAGGGCCAGGAGAATCATCGTCATTCCCGCGAGATTGCGCCAAAAGACGATCTCCAGGGCGCTCATCTCCGTTGAGAGGGTTTTGGCGATGGCTCCGTTGAAAGCCGAAAGCAGAGCGCTGCCGAGCATGAAGAGAATCCCGGCGTCTCTAGTGTGAATCCGGGCGATGCGGGAACGTATCACGGGAGCGGGAGCGGGGATTCGGAGCCTATCGGCCCAGAAAGAGGCGGAGAAAAGCGCCGATGGAGTGTTTCATATCGTTGCGGTCGACGACGAGGTCGATGAGGCCGTGTTCCAGGAGAAACTCCGCCCGTTGAAACCCTTCGGGGAGATCGGCGCCGATGGTCTGCTTGATGACCCGTTGGCCGGCGAACCCGATCAGGGCGTTGGGCTCGGCCATGATGATGTCTCCCAGCATGGCGAACGAGGCGCTCACCCCACCCATGGTCGGGTCGGTGAGAACCGAAACGAACGGAAGTCCCTTTTCATGGAGACGATGGAGGGCGGCGGAGGTTTTGCTCATCTGCATCAGGCTGAAGGTACTCTCCTGCATTCGCGCCCCGCCGCTGGCGGAGACGATCACCACGCCGGCGCGGCGTTCGATGGCCCGATGAACCGCCCGGACGATCTTCTCTCCCTCGACGGAGCCCAGGCTGCCTCCCATAAACGCGAAGTCGAAGACCACCAGTTCCGTCGGCTGCTCCTCGATGGTACAACTCCCGCTGATGACCGAGGAGCTGCGGCCTCCGGTTTTGGCTTTTCCCTCTTCGATCCGTTTTTTGTAGCTCTTTTTGTCGACGAACTTCAGCGGATCGATCGGTTCGAGATTGGCATCGTGTTCGGTGAAACTCCCCTCGTCCGCCAGGAGATCGATCCGCTGCTTGGCGCCGATCCGGAAGTGGTGGCCGCACTTGGGACAGACGTTGTGCTTGGCCTCCACCTCTTTGTAATACATGAGGGAAAGGCATTTGGGACACTTGATCCAATGGCTCGGAGCGTCGCTGCCCTGAGACTGTTTGCGGATGCCTCGGAAAAGGTTGCCAAAATTCATCACGGCTCCTTACGCTTCGGATGGGACTGGGGGAAGTCGGCTTGATGGAATTGTATCCAATCCTCCCTTGAACCCGGAAGATCGGTTGTCACACGCACGTTCTGTTCGGAAGGTCGCAAGAGAGCGGGACGCGGAAGCACACGGTGCTTCCACTCCGCATCCGGAAGATCGATGAAGGATCCGGAAAACTTTGAGCGCCGGCCTGTTTATCCCGGGGTGCTACGACGCGAACGGGGCTCTTTTCAGGAGGCTTCGGCCATCTGGCATTTGTCACAGATGCCGTAGAGGTTCATCTGGCGCTCCCGGAGTTGGAAGGAAGAGTGCCGGGCGATCTCCTGGGTATCCCGGGCGATGACGCTGTCCATCTCTTTGTCCACCACGCTGCCGCATTCGACGCAGATCAGATGGAGATGCTCCTCTTTTCTCAGCTCGTATTTGGATTTCTTGCCGGCGATGGGAACCTCCACCAGAACCCGTTCTTCCACCATCGTGATGATGTTTTTGTATACGGTGGCCAGGGAGAGGGTCGGGTGGGTCTCCAGGACTTTGCTGTAGATCTCGTCCACGTCGGCATGTCCCAGCTCATGAATCGCCGCGAGGATGGTCATCCGCTGGAATGTAGCTTTGAGGCCGTGCTCCTTGAGCAGTTCGGCATAGTTTTTCATCGTCTCCCTTTTTCGTTCGTAAAAAAATACATTACACAAACGGAAATTCTAGCATGAACTTCCTGTGGAATTTGTCTCGGAATCGATCCCGACAACCTTCGAGCCTCTCCGTGCATACCGGGCTTCCTTCCTTCCGCGAGATTGTTCCGGTGCTGTGAACGTCGGAAGAAAGCCTGTGGAGCGGAACGGGAACCGGATTTCCGTGCTCTCGGGGTCGATTCATTCGCGTGATTGTCTTTGCGACTCTTTCGACCGAAGGGCCTCAGAGCTCTTCGGCATGCTTGGCCAGGTACTCGGCGACTCCCTCGGGGTCGGCTTTCATTCCCTCGACTCCCTTGTGCCAGCCGGCGGGGCAGACTTCGCCGTGCTCGTTGGTAAAGAGCATGGCGTCGACCATCCGGATCATCTCGTCGATGTTCCGTCCCAGGGGCAGGTCGTTGATGACGGCGTGGCGGACGGTCCCGTCCTTGTCGATGAGGAAGGATCCCCGCAGGGCGACAGCGTCGTCCAGGAGCACATCGTAGTCCCGGGCGATCTGCTTGGTCAGGTCGGCGACGAGGGGATAGCCGACGCGGCCGATGCCGCCCTTCTCCACCGGGGTCTCCCGCCAGGCGAAGTGGCTGTACTGGCTGTCGACGGAGCAGCCGATGACGTTGATCCCGCGATCGTGAAACTCCTTGAGCCGGTGATCGAAAGCGATCAGCTCGGAGGGGCAGACGAAGGTGAAGTCCAGAGGGTAGAAGAAGAGGACGGCCCCCTTCTCTCCGATGTTGTCGTAGAGGTTGAAATCTTCGACGATGGAACCGTCGGCGAGGACGGCGGGCGCGGTGAAATCGGGGGCTTTTTTGGTAACGATCATGAGATCTCCTTGCTAAAAAAATTTATCAATAACGAAATTATATACGTATTTACTTAATCTCTTCTGAATCTTGATCGGAATCAACAGGATAGATTCGGAACGGAAGCAGTCCCCAGCGGCGGGAGAGCGTTTCGTCCCATTCGACCAATCCCCTCTTCCGCAGCGATTCGAGGATTTCCCGGTCGCAATGGGTGTCTCCCGGCCACTGCCGGACGTACCCGTCCAGGGCGGTTTTGTTGGTTCCGTCCACGGCGATGAAAGGCTCCAGGAAGATGTCCCGCTGCGCGTCGATGTTGTTGACCACCCGCCAGATCAGCATGTAGGGATCTTCCAGGTCGTTGTTTTCCGCATCGACCACCACGAGAATCGCCAGGTAACGTGCCAACGGCTTCAGGTCGTCGATCACCGCCTTGGCGGAACGCTCCTTCTTCACGGCGATGACGGCGACGGGGTTGGGGGTGTCGGTCCCGTACTGTTTGAGGGCCACGATCTTCGGGTCGATGGCCCGCATCTTCTCCAGCAGCTCCCGGTCGTTCAGGCGCTCCCGGACGCGGTCGGGGACGACGGGGCCCGTGGCGTCGATGCCCAGCTTGCCTCCCACCAGGGTCTCGGGACTGGCGTGGTCGAGCTGGTCGACGATCCCCTCGGTAATGAGGATCCGGGCCGGGTCGAGACGCTCCAGGATGTGGCGGGTGAGCGCCCCGTACTCCTCCAGATCCGGGGCGCTCTCGTCCACGAAGAGGGCGTGCTTGACGAAGCTCATCTGCCCCACTCCCCAGAAGGCGTGCATGAACTGCTGGGCGTGCCCCTTGTAGCGTACCTTCATCTTGGCGAGGATGAGGTTGTGGAAGACGCCGTTTTCGGGCATGTTGTAGTCGATGAGATCGGGGGCCATCGGTTTGAGGAGAGGGAGGAAGATCCGCTCCGTCGCCCAGCCCATGTATTTGTCCTCCAGGGGCGGCTTGCCCACGACGGTGGCGGCGAAAACGGGATCCTTTTTCATGGTGATCGTCTCCACCTCCATCACGGGGAAGGGTTCGGGGAGCGTATAGTAGCCGGTGTGATCCCCGAAGGGCCCCTCGATCTCCATCGCCTCGGGATCGACGAATCCCTCGATGACGACGTCCACGTCCCGGGGGATGTAGATCTCGTTGCTGAGGGACTGGACCAGCTGGGCGTTGCGCCCCCGGATGAAACCGTAGAGGAGCAGTTCGAACATCCCGTGGGGCATGGGGGCCTGGCCGCACCATATGTAGAGGGGATCGCCCCCGATGCAGACGGTGACGGGCATCTTTTTCCCGGCGTCGCGGTACTGGTCGAAGAAGTGGCTGGCGTCCTTGTGGATCTGCCAGTGCATCCCCAGGCGGCGCTCGTCATACTGCTGGAGCCGGTACATCCCCAGGTTCTGCATGGCGCCGTCGAGGCTGCGGGTGTAGACCTGCCCCATGGTGATGAAGCGCCCGCCGTCCTCGGGCCAGGTCTTGAGGATCGGGAGGCGATCCAGGTTCACCTCCTCCTTCGGAATGACCACCTCCTGGCATTCGCCCCGGAAGCCCAGCCGCTTGGGAAAGACGTTTCTGAGGGCGAAGAGCCGGGGCAGCATCGCCAGCTTCTCCCTGAAGGTTTTGGGCGGCTTGAGCTTCATCAGCCCGTCGATTCCCCCGGCCACTTCGTCGGGATGACGCCCCAGGATCTTCCGGGTCAGCTCCCGGTTGGCGTAGAGGTTCATCAGCACCGGCATGTCGTATTCGATCCCTTTGGCCCGCCAGACGGGCCGGGTGAAAAGCAGCGGCCGGGAGGCTTCTCCCTTTTTCACTTCCAGATAGGCGATGTGGGGGATCTCCAGCTCCACATCCAGGGGCTCGTCGATGATCCGGAGCCCTCCCTCCTTCTTCAGCCATTCGATCAGATCGTCCATGTTTTCCTCCTGCTTGTTGCCTGGGGTATTATACTCGATCCCCCTGCCTCCTTCGTGATTCGTAACGATTGTTTCCCTCCGTTGTAACGCATTAACAAATTATGTTATAATTGTTAATCATTTGTTTAGGATTGAAAATGGGTAAGGTGCTTTCTCTACCGTTTCTGGTATCGGTTCTGTTGCTTGCGGGGGGATCTCTCCGGGCCCAGGGGATCTTCAAACGTTATCCGCTCCGATCGGGGATGATTTTCTACGATATCAATGTCACCGGGACCTCCAAGGGATTCACGACACATACCAGCGGAATCGCCCGCCTGGTGTTCGACCACTGGGGTGCTCGGGAGCTCAAGGAGGAGGATTCCACCGAGGTTCAGACCGGCGATTTCAACGAAACCCGGGATATCCGCTCCATGACCAAGATGGATCATGGAACCATCTATACGGTGGATTTTGACGACCGGACCATCTACAAGACGCGGGATCGGGACCTCGACCTGGCCATCGCCCGGGGTGAGGATCTGTCCGACGAAAGCGTCCAGCTTCTCAAAGAGATGAAAGCGGTCAAAATCGGGACCGACGAGGTGGCGGGCTTTCCCTGCGACGTCTGGCGGGCCAAAGATCAGAAAATCTGCCTCTACAAAGGAATTCCTCTCAAGATTACGGTCGAAGGACCGGGGTTCTACAGCGAGCGCAAGGCGGTTCAGGTGGTCCTGAACAGACCCGTCCCGGACGATCAGTTCAAACTGCCCGACTTTCCGATGGTCGTCGACGACGAATATACCAACAATGCCGCCGCGGAGACCCGGATCGAAGACTACATCGCTTCGATTCAGGATCTCCAGTCCAAGATGAAAAGCCTGGGCATCAATCCCGATGAGGAAAACGCCACCCTCACCCCCGAACAGGAGAAAGCGGTCATCAATACCCTCGGTGCCCGCTACCTGGCCAAGCAGAAGCGTTTGCTTCCCAAACTTCTCGTGGCGCTCAAAGGGGCCAGGGAGTGTGTGGCCAAAGCCGACGACGGGAAAGCCGCCGAGGAGTGCATCGCACCGGTCAACCGTATCGACGAGGAACTCGGAGACAAGACGGAACAGTTCGACTACGCTCATTTCCGGGAAAAGAAAGCTCAGATCCTCGACGCGCTGAAGCGGGAGATCAGCTATCTGGAGGTCACCAACGACTGTGTTCGAAAGTATGACAAGACCACCGATGTGATCCTCTGTACCGAAGGAAACCTGGGAGGTACCGAGCAGGAGGCCGCTCCGGCACAGCCCTGAATCCTCCTGCTTTTCCCCCGTCCCGGGATCGCAGTTTGACCCCGCCCCCGGGATCCACTATAATCACTGTGTACCCATCTTTCTACTTAACAACAAGGAACAGCGATGCCCTACCCCCGATTTCCCGACGACTGCGATTCCGCTCTCTGCCGTCACCTGACTCCCGAACTTTACGAAAATCTCCGGGGACTCCGGAGCCGCTACGGATATACCCTCGACGATCTGATCCGATCGGGAGTGGAACATCCCGACAGTTCCATCGGAGTCTATGTGGGGGACGAAGAGAGCTACGAGCTTTTCTCTCCCCTGCTCGATCCCATCATCCGGGAGTATCACCATTTCGACCCGGAGAGGGAGCGTCATGTCAGCGATATGGATCCCGCCCATCTCCAGGTCGACAATCCCGATCCCGAAGGATCCTACATCCTTTCGACCCGGATCCGGGTCGGACGCAATCTCCACTGCTTCCCCCTGGGACCGGGGCTGGCCCGGCGGGAACGGCTGATCGTCGAATGCATGATTTCGGAGGCCCTCCGGGGCCTGGAGGGAGAGTTGGCCGGAAGCTACTATCCGCTGGAAGGGATGGACGAAGCGACCAAACGGCAGCTCATCGAGGACCATTTTCTCTTCAAAGAAGGCGACCGATTCCTGGAGAGCGCCGGACTCAACCGCGACTGGCCCGAAGGACGCGGGATCTACCACAACGACGACAAAACCTTCCTCGTCTGGGTCAACGAAGAGGATGAGCTGCGCATCATCAGTATGGAGCCCGGGGGAGACATCGTCCGGGTCTTCACCCGTCTGGCGCGGGCCGTCGAAGAGCTGCAACGGCGGTTGACCTTCGCCTACAGCGAGCGCCTCGGCTACCTCACCAGCTGCCCCACCAACCTCGGTACCGCCATGCGGGCCAGCGTCCACATCCGCCTCCCGAGGCTCGGGGAGCGGATGGAGGAGTTTCGCGCCATCTGCGATCGCCACGAGCTCCAGATCCGCGGAATCCATGGAGAACACAGCGAGAGCGAGGGCGGCGTCTACGACATCAGCAACCG
>CAZGGT010000110.1:0-2134 GCA_964525335.1 uncultured Nitratifractor sp.
GTCGGCGCGGGCGAACTGGGTGTTGAGGGATTTGGAGTGCTTGGGGGTCAGGAGCCAGTACTCCTCTTCGGGCTCCTCGTACTCCTGTTTGGCGAAGCGGGCCTTGCGGAAGCGGCGGATATCCTCGAAGTCGTCGTCGAAATCGTCCATGAAGATGAACTCTTCGCCCCCCTCCTCGCCGAAGCCCTCGGCGTAGGGGAGGGGCTCGTAGTCGGGGAGGACCCGCCGCCCCTCCACTTCGGGGCACTGCTCCAGCCAGCGGCGGAGGTACTCCTCCTCGGGCTCGATCCCCTCCCGCCCCAGGCGGCGCAGGATCTCCGCGGTAAAGTCGTATTCGCTGATGCCGAAGCTCCCCTCGACCGCCCGGTTCATCGCTTCGACGTACTGGTGGCCGTAGCTCAGTCGCAGGTCGTTTTTCTCCAGGAAGCTTTTGGCGGGGATCACGATGCGGGCCATGCGGCTGGTGGCGTTTTCGTAGAGGCCGAAGTAGATGAGGTTTTCGACCTGCGAGAGGCTCTCCCGGACCCGGACGGAGCCGGGCATGCTCTCGGCGGGGTTGCCCCCCTGGACCAGGACCGTCCCGAACCTTTCGAAGGGGGTGGTGACGACGGAGACGGTGGGAACCTTCACGGCGAAGGGATGTTCGAAACCCTGCCGGGAGCTCCCCAGGTAGCTCACCCCGCACCCCTCCCGGCCGAAGAGCCCCAGGGTCGCCGCCAGGGAGTCGATGGCCCAGAGGGTGTAGTGGCCGATGGCGTACTTCTGCACCCCGGCCCCCACCAGGAAGACCACCCGCTCGTGCTGGAGGTAGGTGAGCAGGTCGCCGATGTCGTCCAGGCTCAGCCCCATGTACTCCAGGAGTGCCTTGATCCGGAAGCTGCGGGTGAAGTCGTAGAATTCGTCGAACTCGGTCCCCCACTCCTCCAGCCATGCGTCGTTCTGGGTATCCTCCATGGTGAGGAAGCGGGCCAGCAACAGGGCCAGGTAGACGTCGCTGCGGGGCTTGACGGGGATATGCAGGTCGGCCTTCTGCGCCAGGGAGGTGCGGACCGGGTCGATCACCACCAGCTTCTTCCCCTCGATGAAGGGCATCAGGTGGGCGTTGGTCACCGGGAGGTTGCGCCCCCAGACCACCACCACCTCGGCTTTGGCGATCTGTTCGGGGGGCAGGAGGCGGTTGACCCCCCTTCCCTCCAGGATCCCGGCGGCCCCTGCCCCGTCGCAGAGGGAGCCGTGGGTCAGGGTCCCGCCCAGGCGCTCGACAAGGAGGTTGGTCACCTCCTGCATCACCCCCAGGTTCCCCGACCCGCGCCAGAGCAGGGGCGGATGCTCCCCCATCGCCTCCGCCGCGGCGTCGAGGGCCTCCTCCAGGCTCACCTCCCGGCCGTCGACGCGGGGGGTCTCGATCCGGGGCGCCTCGTGCATGTGTTTGTGGAGCAGGGCGCAGAGGGCGCCGTTGTGCATCGGATGGCCGGGGGTGGCCACCAGCTTCTCGGGACGTTCGGGATCGCAGGTGATCGCGCAGGCGTCCCAGCAGTCGAGAGGGCAGGCGGTCCGGATCATCGGATCTCCACTTTAACCAGGGAGGAGAAGGGATAGCGTCCGGCGGGAACGGGGATCTCCGCCCGGTAGGAGGAGATGTACTTCTCGTCGGTCTCGTTCCAGATCTTGCTGAACTTCACGTCGCCGGGTTTCCCCCCGATGATCAGCTTCGCCTTGCCGGAGCGGACCCTCGCCACCTCCTCGGGGGAGAGGTAGAGGACCAGTTTGGCCCGGCTCAGGTCATCCACCACCGCCAGGGCCATCCCGGGGCTGGCGTACTCCCCGGCTCGGACCATCAGCTTGTAGAGGTAGCGGTTGTCGAGGCGGATGTTTTTCTTGGCGATGCGGTCTTCGAGCATGGCGATCTTGTAGTCCAGGTCCAGGAGGCTCTTTTCGAGGTTGAGGGCCTTCTCCTTGGTCGAAAGCCACTGGTTCTCCGCCCCCACCATCGCCTGGTAGGCCTGGTCCTTCTGGGTCTGGCTGGCGGTGGTGAGTTTGCGCATCCGCTCGTAGTAGCCCTTCTGCCGCTTCCAGCTCTCCTCCAGGCCCGGGATCATCTGCCGGGTCAGCTCCAGGGTCCCGGCGACCAGCT
>CAZGGT010000111.1:0-3567 GCA_964525335.1 uncultured Nitratifractor sp.
ATGGCCGTCAAAAAGATCAAGGGAAAAGAGTACGAGAAACTGCTCTACGAGCTCCAGGTGGAGCTGGTGAAGTTCCAGCGCCACGTCATCGAAAAGGAGCTCAAGGTCTGCCTGGTCTTCGAAGGGCGGGACACCGCCGGGAAAGATGGGACCATCAAGCGCTTCACCGAACACCTGAGCCCCCGGGAGGCGCGGGCGGTGGCCCTGGGCAAGCCCAGCGACCGGGACCGGAAATCCTGGTACTTCCAGCGTTACGTCCCCCATCTGCCCGCCGGAGGGGAGATGGTCTTCTTCAACCGCAGCTGGTACAACCGCGCCGGCGTCGAGCCGGTCATGGGCTTTTGCACCCCCGAGGAGCATGAGCTCTTTTTGAAGGAAGTGGGCAATTTCGAGCAGATGCTCACCCATTCGGAGATGATTTTCGTCAAATACTACCTCGACATCAGCAAAGGGGAGCAGAAACGCCGGTTGAAGGCCCGGGAGAAGGATCCCCTCAAACAGTGGAAGATCAGTCCCATCGACCGCAAGGCCCAGAAGCTCTGGAACGCCTACTCCAAGGCCCGGGACGAGATGTTCGCCCGGACCTCTTTCGTCTTCGCTCCCTGGTACGTGGTCCACTGCGATCACAAAAAGACGGCCCGCATCAACGTCATGAAACATTTCCTCTCCCTCATGAACTATCCCGACAAGCGGGAGGAGCTGCTGATCTACGACCACGATGTAGTCTGCGAGTTCGACCCGGTCTGCTACGAGAAGGGACTCATCGCCCCATGAGTCTCCCGCTCAATCCCGACCTGGTCCACTTCGTCGTCACCGCCGCTTTCAGCTTTCTGGTGGGGTTGGAGATCAAGACCTATCGGCAGCAGTACCACACCAAGAGCAGCGGCCCCTTTTTCTTCGGGACCACCCGGACCTTCACCTTCATCGGGATCCTGGGCTTCCTCTTCTACCGCATCGATCCGCAGCGCCTCGTCCCCTATACGACGGTGTTGATCCTCCTCTCGCTGCTTTATATGCTCTTCTATCGCCAGCGGCTGGCGGAGGGGCGCCCCAGCATCCTGCTCTATGTGGTGCTGCTCTGCGTTTACGCTTTCGGACCGCTCAGCGCCCTGACGCCCCTCTGGATTCCGGCGCTGCTCTTCGTGGTGATCGTCTTTCTCCTCAACGCCAAATCCGCCATCAACCGCTTCATCGAGGGGACCGATACCTACGAGTTCGAGACCCTGGGCAAGATGGTCCTCCTCTCGGCGGTGATCCTGCCCCTGCTCCCCGATCAGAGGGTGTTTGCCTGGTTGCCCCTCTCTCCTTTCAAGATCTGGCTGGCGGTGGTGGTGATCTCCGCCATCAGTTACGGCGGCTACCTGGCCCAGAAATATTTCTTCCCCAACAAGGGCTATTTCCTCACGGGGATCATCGGCGGGACCTACTCCTCCACGGCCACCACCGTGGTCCTGGCCCGCAAGGTCCGGGAGATCGGCCGCGACGGGGTGATCGACGCCGCCATCATCTCCGCCACCTCCATGATGTACCTGCGCCTCATTGTCGTGGCGATGGTCTTCAATTTCGCCATCGGCAAAGAACTGCTTCTTCCCTTCGTCGTCCTGGCCCTGGTAGGCTTCGCCGTCTCGGGAGCGCTGATGCGCCAGGGGGGCGGAGAGACGGAGAAGAGCGAGTTCGTCGACAGCAACCCCCTGGAGCTGGGGACCGCCTTCGTCTTCGCTTTTCTCTTCGTGCTGATGATGCTCCTGACCCAGTACGTCACCCACCACTATGGCGACAGCGGCCTGCAGATCCTCTCCTTTCTCATCGGTTTCACCGACATCGACCCCTTCGTCCTTTCGCTGCTGACGGGCAAGTACGCCGTGAGCGGCACGGAGATCCTCACCGCCATCATGATCGCCGCCGGGAGCAACAATCTCCTCAAGGCCGGCTATGCGCTTTGGTTCGGAGGATGGAGGCAGACCTGGCGTTCGGCTTTGGCCATCACATTGTTGGGTGTGTTGACCATCGGCTGGGCCCTCTGGCTCTCTCATGGCGGAAGCTTCCGGTTCTGAATCAGGATTTCCATATAGATCGCCTCAAATTGTTTACCTTCGGTTATGGCAATAAACTTACAATGCTTTTGTAAATCCTTAATCCCATACTATCAAAAGGAGTGTGACCATGACCATGAAAAAGATCTTTCTATCGACCTTCGTCGCCGGAGCCCTGTTGGGCGGCGTCCAGGCCGCCGAGGTCAACGCCAAAGATACCGCGACCAAAAGACCCGTTTCCCACAAGACCCAGGGAGGGACCGAGTATTTCAGTAAGAACAGCAAAGCGGTGGCTCCCTACGTCAGCGCCGAGCTGGACAAGCACCACAAGGCGGCCGTCAAAGCCCCCAAAGAGCTCCTCATGGCGTTCGGACGGACCTACAAGGCCCTCAAACTGATTCAGATGAACCAGGTCGATGCGGCCATCAAAGAGCTCGAAGCGGCCGACAAAGCCTTCGATGCGGCGCTCAAGAAACACCCCGAGCTCAAGATGGTTCCCCTCAGCGAGCAGATCTTCGTCACCGAGCTTCAGGCGACTCCCGAGCAGATCAAGGCGGCGGTCGATTACAGCCGCGGACTGCTCAAGGCATACCACACCCAGGCGGCGGCCGCGCTCCTGGGCGCGCTGCATGACGAGATGGACATCGAGACCGTCTACCTGCCGATGGAACTCTATCCCAAAGCGGTCAAAAAAGCACTTGCCCTCCTGAAGAAAAAGGATCTCAAAGGGGCTCTCGACGCGATGGCCGCGGGCTTCGACACCCTGGTCGGCGTGAAAGTGGCCGTTCCACTGCCGCTGCTGGCGGCCCAGGACCTGGTCGTGACCGCTTCCAAAATGGACAAGAACAAGAAAGCGGAAATCGAAAAGCTGCTCAAAGCGGCGAAAGAGGAGCTCCAGAAGGCTTATTACCTGGGCTATACCGATCTCCATCCCAAGGCATACAACGATCTCATGCGGCAGATCAAAGCCATCGAGAAGGAGATGGGTGGCAAGAACATGGTGGAGAAGCTCTACGAGAAGCTCAAGAAATCCTTCGCCGAGCTGATCGGCAAGACCTACCACGACAGTGTCGCCCGCAAAGAGGCTCAGGTCCTGAAGAACCCCAACGCCGTCAAGGATTCCGCCGCGGCGAAGGCCAAAGTGGAAGAGGCCCAGGCCAAGGAGCTCTTCGAGTCCAAGATGGAGGCGATCGACTTCGAAAACGCCGCCATCAAGGATGCCGAGAAGAAAATGGAAGAGAAAAAGAAGTAAAGCACTTCCTTTCCCTCCGGGAGCTTCCCGGAGTGGAGATCTCTCCAAAGTCTTCTCCGTCAGAGGGTTTTGGATAGATCTTGTGACAATGCTTCGAAGCAGGAGCAGACGGTTCGGGATCATTTTCACCGCAAGGAGCCGACGATGCCCAAAAACGAGACCAATCCGCTTCAGAAAGTCCGCCTGCCCTGGGAACGCCCCAAATCCCCGGGGGAGGACCCCAAAGCCAAAGAGCTGCTCCGGAAGATCATGGAGAGCCCCACCTACCGGATCGCCGAGGAG
>CAZGGT010000112.1:0-10971 GCA_964525335.1 uncultured Nitratifractor sp.
ACTGTTTCATGTTCTCCTCTCCATCCCGTCTATTTTAGACCTGGAAAGATAAAGGAATACTTTGTAAAATACTTTTTAGTTGAAAATAATGATAAAAATGAGAATATTTTAAGGATAGAGCTCCAAAAGTTTTTTGATCCATGGAGTAAAGGGGGTAAACGATGAAAAGTTGGATAGTAGCACTCCTGCTTATGGTGGTGGGTTCTGCAGAAGGGGCGATGACTTTCAAAAAGTACGAGGTCAAGAGTGGGGAGCTCCGCTACCGGATCGAAGGATCCGGAAATGTCATGGGGGCGAAGATGGAGGAAGATGGGACGAAGCGGCTCCTTTTCGACCAGTACGGTTTTCGCGAATGGACGGAGGAGAAGAGCGCCCGCAGAACCGAGGTGATGGGAAAGGTCTCCCTCGACCGGACCGACCGGGTGATGTTCCGTAACGGCACGAAGGTCAAAGAGGCCGACCGGATCCGCAGGACGCTCCGGGAGTACGAAGCGCCGGGGATGGGGCTGATGGTCGCAGCCGCCCGGCAGAACCTGGCCCAGATGGGGGAGGAGTTTCTCAGGCAGATGGGAGGGAAGAAGATCGGCACGGACCGTGTGGCGGGCTACGAGTGCGATCTCTGGAAGCTTCCGGTGGTGACCCAGTGCATCTACAAAGGGGTGCCGCTGCGGATCGTCACGAACGCCATGGGGATGAAGCGGAGCGAAACGGCGGTGGAGGCGAGATTCGACATTCCGGTCGACCCGAAGAGCTACCGGGTTCCCGATTTGCCCGCTTCGGGGGCCCAGCTTCCCGGGGGAGTGCCGCCCGCCGGCATGGGGCAGGCCCCCGCGATGCCTCCGGCGGCCGCGCCGGCGCAGATGCCCGATCCCTCCACGATCGTCGTGGGGACGATGAAGCGTCAACTGTTGCGCCGGGAAAAGGATCTGCGTTTCGTTCGGGGCTGCCTGGAGCGGAGTCGGACATTGAAGGAGGCCAACGAGTGCGAAAAGCTCTTCAGCAGCCGGATCGGAGAGGCTTCGGAGCCGATGGAGCGTTGGGACGGAGCGACGAAAAGGAAGACGCTGAAGGAGATCGATGAAGCTCTGAAGGCGATGGAATGTGTCAAGCGGGCCAAAACCATGGCCGAAATCGAAGCGTGCGGCTCCTGACGGAGCGAAGCGGGAACGTGGTGGGGAGAAGCGGACTCAGCGCTTGAGCATGATCCCCCGGATTTCGTCCTCGTCCAGGAGCTCCTTGTCGTATTTGATCACCATGACCCCTTCGGTCTCGTTGACGTAGAGGTCGTTGATGCCGGGTTGTTTCTTGAGCTCGGGGAGCTTGGTCCGGTCGAAGGTCTCGGTGTCGAGGTAGAGGGTGCCCCGAAGGCCGGGATTGCGCATGCCCCAGATCCAGAGGGCCCAGAAGACCGAGACCACGAGGACGGTGACGGCGACCCCGGTGACGCTCCAGTGGCTGAAGATCCAACCCGCCAGGGTGGCGCCGACCCCCATCCCGACATAGGCGAAGGTGTTGGCGACCCCGAGGGCGGCTCCCTTCTGGTGGGCTTTGGCGAACTTGCTGACGAAGCTCTGGAGCAGGGGTTCGAACATGTTGAAACCGATGAAGAAGAAGACCACGCCGACCCCGAAGAGCCAGAGGCTGGGGGCGAAGCCCATGAGGAGGAAGGCGACGGCGATGAAGGCGATGGAGATGAGGAAAACCTCTTTGCCTTTGTTGTACTTCTCTCCGAAGACTGCCGAAGGTCCCATCGCGATGATCCCGAAGAAGACGGCGGGAAGGTAGACTTTCCAGAACTCCGCCATGGGCAGGTGGAATTTGCTCTTGAGCACCAAGGGAATGAGGAAGAACGCGATGGCCATGGTGGAGCTGTGGAAGAGGAAGGTGACGTACATCCGCAGCAGGTCTTTGTCTTTGAAGACGTGGCGGACCTGGGCCTCTTCCTCTTCGAAACTGTGGGTGATCTTGGGAGGTTCGGGGACCACGGTGAAGAGCAGAACGATGGAGAGCAGCGCCATCCCCGCCGTCAGATAGAAGAGAAAGGGCACCCCGCCGCTCATACCGCCCAGGATGGGCCCGATGACCATGGCGGCGGTGAAGGCCAGGGCGATGACCATTCCCATGACGGCCATGGCGTGGGCCCGCTCCTCCTCCCGGACGTGGTCGGAGATCATGGCGATGATCACCGCGCCGATGGCTCCGGCACCCTGGAGGAAGCGTCCCAGGAGCAGGGTATAGATGTCTCCGGCCATTCCGGCGATGACGGAACCGCCGGCGAAGATGAGCAGGCCGATGAGGATCGCTTTTTTGCGGCCGATCCGGTCGCTGAGAACTCCGAAGGGAACCTGCAGCGCCGCCTGGGTCAGGGCGTAGCCTCCGACCGCGAGGCCCACCAGGGTGGCGGTGGCGCCCGGGAGGTCCTTGGCGTAGGCGGAGAGGACCGACATGACGACGAAGAGTCCGAGGAAACGGAGCCCGATGATCAGGCTCAAATGCCAGGTTTTGGCGATGATGGCTTTCATGGTTCGCTGTCCTTATAAGGTATAATCCCGAAAGAGTGGGAAGGTTCGGTGGAACTGATGGAAATATTTGTATTTTGATAAATATTTTCGTCAGTTCCGAGCTGGAATTATAATCCCAATATGATTAAAGAAGGTTAATAGAGATGCGATTGGTACTGGCGTCGGGCAACAGGGGAAAACTCCGGGAGTTCCGGGAGGCTTTCGGGTCGGAGCTCCTGAGTATGGAAGAGGTGACGGGACCGCTGGAGATCGTGGAGGATGCCGACAGTTTCGCCGGCAACGCTCTGCTCAAGGCGAAGGCTCTTTACGACCGCTTGGGACCGGGTCATCTGGTGATCGCCGACGACAGCGGCATCAGCGTTCCCCTTCTGGGTGGCGAACCGGGAATCTACTCGGCCCGCTATGCCGGCGAGGGGGCTACGGACAGGGAAAACCTTCAAAAACTCGTGGAGGAGTTGACCCGTCGGGGAGTTCCCCGCACTCCCGCCTTCTACACCGCCGCCATCGCGCTGGTCTCGGAATCGGGGGAGTATGTGGTTCACGGCTGGATGCACGGCGAGGTGATCGACGAGGCCCGGGGAGAGGGAGGCTTCGGCTACGATCCCATTTTCATTCCCGAGGGATACGAGCGGACTCTGGGGGAGTTGGAAGAGTCGATCAAAGCGGAGATCTCCCACCGGGCCAGGGCGATCGCCCTGGCCCGACCCGTCATTGAACTGTTGCGAAGGAGGAATGCGTGAACCGAACGGAGAGACGAACGGCTTTCCTGGCCGAACTCCAGGAGCTCTATGACGAATTGCAACGGCGGCAGGAGGAACTGGGAGACTATCTGCGCCTTACCCGGGGCGAAACCCACCCCGAAGCGGAACGACTTGTCGGGGAGATGCTGGAGATCCTGGGATTGAGGCGGACGCCGGAGAGTGTGATGGCGGTATTGACCCGTCTCGTCAATCTGCGGGAGGATGCTCTGGAACAGGTGATGAGGAACGAAGGGTTCGATCGGGAACGGATGGTCGAAGCCAAAGAGAAAGCCTACGCGTTCGTCAGCTCTTTTTATCTGGATCGTTTCGAATCCCTCATCGTCTGGATCGAAGAGAGGGAGCTTCTGACTTCGTTTTACCGGACCCTGATTTCGGGTATCCACGCCGTGGGTATCGCCATCAGCAAATGGCAGAACGGATGGACTTCCCACATCATTCACGGAGTCAATCGGGAATTGGCGGAACTGTTCAACGGAGATGAAGAGAAGATTCTGGAGATGCTCCGCGAAAAGAAACTTCTGGATCTCCGGGAGGGGGAGGAGGCGGATCGCTGCTATTCGGTATTGGTGCCGGAAAAAGAGGGATACCGTCGGGTGGCCTATGCCGAAGCGTTCGCCGAAGAGATCCGGGAGATCGAACGTGCACTCGATTTCCTGATCGCTTCGCTGGATCCGCTGGAGGATGAGGTCTTCGGGCAACGCAGCTCCTGGCTGGAGTATCTCCTCCGTCTCAAAGAGGCGTTTCTCCATACCGAACCCGACGAACTGGTGAACTACTGGGCCGAAGTGGATCGGGCCTGGATGCAGGTGACGACCCCTCTGCAGCTGGGGCATCCCCTGGAGTATTACGAAGACCATTACCGCAAGGCGGTGGCTCTGGAGTGGGATCTGCGGGTGATCAATCCCCGGCTCCAGGAGGGGGTGCGGGTCCGGGAGCGGATTCGGGCCTTCGGGGCGAAGCTGGCGGTGGATCTGGGGCTGGAGGCGGAGCGGATCTTCGCCAAAAACGTCGACCAGATCGAACGGACCCAGCTCTACATCGGCCAGCCGGTCCTCTACTACGGGGCCGAGTTCAACGGCCTTTTCTCCGCCCAGGTGGTCCCCAACGATGAAAAGGTCAGCAGCGAACTGGGGAAGAAGATCTTCGCCTACGCCGACTTCGTTCGCCAGTCCCAGCGGGCCAAACCGGTGATGCAACTGAGCCTGGAGTGTTTCGGAGAGGCGCTGATCCGGAAACGCCGGGCGCTCCTGGAGGATGAAGAGCGGTGGAACCGTCTCTACGAGATCGCGACCATCGGTCATGAGTTCGGTCACATCCTCTGGATCGACAGCGAGACGGAGGTGGCGATGAACCGCAGCGGCCAGTTCAAGAACATCGAGGAGTTCAAGGCGACGGCGGGAGGATTGATGGCCTTTTTCGACGCTCCGGATCCGGCGTTGAAGACCGAAGTGCTGGAGGATCTGGCGACCCGGGCGGTGGGGCTCGTGGCCTGGCGGGAAGTGGGCGAAGTGCTTCCTTACTACTGCGAGGGGCTCATCCATCTGGAACTTCTCTACGGAGCGGGGGCTCTGAGGTTCGAGGGACATTCCGTGCAGATCGATGCCGATGCCTACGACGCCGTGGAGGCTCTGTACCGCAAAACGTACACCGAGTTGGCCCGCCACTATGTGGAACGCCGGGACGCGGCGGAGTATCTCTACCGCTATGCCGAAAAGGTTGGGTCCCATTTCCTCCCGCTCACCCCGGAGGTGCGCCGCTTCGTCGAAGCCTACTACGCCCGCTACCGGGAGATTGGCCAGCGGGTCGCGGCCTTCGATCCCTCGGCGTAAAGAGGGTCTATGCGGGAGGGGCAGCGGGAGAGTTTTCCGCACGATGCTTTTCATCATTGGTATCGGAATCATGGCCGTCACGACCTGCCCTGGCGGCGGACCCGGGATCCCTACCGGATCTACCTGAGCGAGATCATGCTCCAGCAGACCCGGGTGGAGACGGTGCTGGAACGTTTCTACTTTCTGTTCCTGGAACGTTTTCCCACCCTGAAAGCGGTGGCGGAGGCTCCCGAGGAGGCGGTGCTCAAGGCGTGGGAGGGGCTGGGGTACTACTCCCGGGCCCGGAATCTCCACGCTACGGCGAAGATCACCGGCGGGGAGCTCCCCGCCACGGCGGAGGCGCTGGAGCGGCTACCCGGCATCGGGCGCTCCACGGCCCGGGCCATCGCCTGTTTCGCCCACGGGGAGGCGCTGCCGATTCTCGACGCCAACATCCGGCGGATCCTCTACCGTTTTTTCCGGCGGCGCAGGGCGACGGAGAAGGAGCTTTGGCGGATGGCGGAGCGGCTTTTCGACCGGGAGCGGGCCTACGCCTGGAACCAGGGGATGATGGACCTGGGGGCGACGGTCTGCACGCCGACGGCCCCCGAGTGCGACGCCTGCCCGTTGAGGTCGGCGTGCCGGGGGCAGAAAGCGCCGGAACGCTACCCGGCTCCCAGGAAGAAAAGGGCGCTTCCCGTCCGTAGCCGGAAGATCCTCCTGCACCGCCGGGAGGGGCGCTTCGCCCTGCAGCGCGCCGAGGGGCGTTTCCACGGCGGGCTCTGGCACTTCCCCCAATGGGAGGGGGGGTGGCCGGGGGTCCCGAGGGGTATGGTGCATCAACGCTACAGTCATTTTCAGCTGAAAGGGGAGCTGATCCAGGTCGAAAGACTTCCGGACGCTTTTTCAAACGATGTTTCCTATTTCATGAGGAGCGAAATCACAGATTTGCCGATGGGAAGTATCGATCGCAAGGTCATAGAATTGATCGATGAACTTGGAATCTGACTGAAAACCCCTTTCCAAAAATCCTCTTCTTAATTCTTAGTTAATCAAATTATTTTATAATTTTTTAAAAAGAGAAAGGTGTCCATGATGGGAAGATGGAGGAATTGGTGTTTCTTGTTACTTCTGGTGATTGCAAGCATGGTGCTGGAAGCGAAAACTCCTTATCAACGGGGATATGCGGATGGATGTCAGAGTGCATTGAAAGGAACCGTAGTCAAGCAGATTCGGCTTTTTAAAAACAATGTTAACTATCGAAACGGATGGTTTGCAGGGAAAAAGGCCTGTCGACCGAAGTCGGCGGTATGGACCTATCGAAAAGGATATTCCGACGGATGCAGTTCACGAAGAGGGGTCTGGAGAAAAAATCTCGGTGCATATAGTAAATATGTAGCATATCGGAACGGTTGGAATTCCGGATGGAACAAGTGCAAAAAAAACGTTTTAAACCCCGCAACGGGATGGAACTCTTATGCCCGGGGATATTCCGACGGATGCATGTCCGCCAGAAACAATTGGCATAAAAACGTAAGAGCGTACAATCTGTTTCCGGCATACCGTAATGGGTGGAACAACGGGTGGAAGGCATGCAAAAACAGGATCAGCCCCTGGAATTCCTATTCGAGAGGTTTCAGCGACGGATGCAGTACAGCACGGGGTGTCTGGAGAAAAAATGTAACAGCCTATCGAAACTTCCCCGCTTATCGGAACGGATGGAATGCGGGGAGATGGAATTGTATACGTACGACCAATCCGTGGAACAACTATACGATCGGATATCGGGACGGATGCAGCTCTGCGCGAGGAATCTGGATGAAAAACATCCATGCCTACCGGATTTTCGGTGCGTACCGCAGAGGTTGGAATGCGGGGTGGGCTCAGTGCGGGAAAAAACGTTCCGGATTGGGAATATGGAATTCCTATACCAAAGGCTATCGGGACGGATGTAGTTCCGCGAGGGGGGTCTGGAGAAAAAATCTCAATGCCTATCGCCGTTTCCGAGCCTATCGGAATGGATGGATCGCAGGAAAACGGAATTGTGGTGTGAAGCGCATATCTTCTCCTGCCTCCGGGGCGGTAGGTCCGACGACGACGCAGCAGATACTCGATACGGCGGTTCAATCCGACAAAACGGCGAATGAAATCAGTAGAATTCTCTACAGTGCCAAAGAATATTTGCAGCAGAACTATGTAAAAAAACCTCTGCCCAAAGCGATCGAACTTCAAATCCATACGTTGAATATGGATGATGGATATGCGATGGTCGATGTGACCCCGGTTTTTTCCGACGGGACGGAGGTCGCGACGGAGTATCTACCGGATGTGCCGTTCCAATTCTGTATGAAAAGAGATCCATCGGGTGGATGGGCTGTGATCTACGATCTGAGTCATAGCGGAGATTTGCGTCAAGACGAACTGAGACAGATCCGAAGAGAGTTTCCGAAAGATTTCCCGACAGAGCTGCTGCCGGAATATTGGAAAGCGGCATTGAACGATGAGAACTCGTCCCGGATGCTTCCCGAGCGGGTTCCCGGCGAGACGGAAATGATCGATGATCGTCGGAAAGGAAACAATCCGGCGGTTCGGGGGAGTGAAGTTCCCTTGACGCCGGCGTCGGCGGCGGAAGCTCCCCGACAGTAAAGTCGCAGAAAAAGAACGAAAGGAGTTTCCGAGATGAAAAAGGGGATGAGCAAAATAGGATGCATCATGGTGATCGGAACCGTTTTGGCCGGCGGAGGGGAGGGATTGGTTTTGGAACCGGTTCTTCCCGGTACCCCGCAAAGAGTGGCTCCTTCGTCGCTTGAGGAGCATAGAATCGTTCCACATCGTCCTGAATCGGGAGGAACGGGAAGCGAACGAATCGTTCCTCATGCGGTTTCTCCGCAAGAGGGGGTATCGCAACCGAAAAACGGAGACACGGCGTTTCCCCATACCGGGAGTGTTCCGACAGTTCAGAACAAGAAGAGGGCGGGAGTACTCCGCCGGTATCTCAACCTCATCAACAGGAGGCTGGAGTTGACACGGAATCAAAAACGTAGAATCCGGAAGATCGTGAACGAGAGAAAAGAACTCCTGAAAAAGATCAATCGAAGGTTTAGCCGGATGCAGCGTCGTTATTCCGCACTTCCTTCTGCCGGGAGTTTTATGGGGCGGACCAACTTCGATCTTTTGCAGTTTGAAATGGAGATGGAGATGAGGACCGCGCGGCTCGCCTATCTCAAAAAAGAACGGAGACGACGCGTCGTACGATGGATGGGAGAGACGTTGAAGAGGGTCGTGAAGGAGTTGACGCCCGAGCAGAGAAGGAACTTGATTCGTCTGACCCGTCCGAGACCGTGAACCGATCGAAGAGAGGGACCATCTACTCCCTCTAACCCTCTTTTGGCTATAATCCCCCCCGATTTAGAATGCGCGGATTATGCCGCCGCAACCCCGATCCGAAGGATATCCATGCTCCTTTTTACCCCCGGTCCCACTCCCGTGCCCGAAGCGGTCCGCCAGGCGATGGCGGGGCCGACCCTCCACCACCGTACCCCCGAGTTCGAAGCGATCTTCGCCGAAGCCCGAAGCAAACTCTTCGGGTTGATGGGTACCGACGAAGTGGTGATGCTGGCTTCCAGCGGCACCGGCGCCATGGAGGCGGCGGTGGTCAACCTCTGCCACCGCAAGCTCCTCAACGTCAACGCCGGCAAGTTCGGCCAGCGCTTCGGCCTCATCGCCAGGGCCCACGGCCTGGACAACGTCGAAATCGTCCACGACTGGGACACCCCCGCCAGCGTGGAGGAGGTTCTGGAGGCGCTCCGGGCCGATCCGGAGATCGACGCCCTGGCGATCCAGATCAGCGAATCCGCCGGAGGGCTGCGCCACCCCGTGGAGGCGATCGCCGAAGCGGTCAAGGCGGAGCGTCCCGAGGTGATGGTGATCGCCGACGGCATTACCGCCGTAGGGGTCGAGCCGATCGAGACGCGCCACATCGACGCCCTCATCGCCGGGAGCCAGAAGGCGCTGATGCTTCCGCCCGGCCTGGCGATCCTGGGCCTCAGCGACGCCGCGGTGGAGAAGATCGGCGCGGGGCGGGGCTACTACTTCAACCTCGCCTCCGAGATCAAGAAACAGCGCCAGAACACCACCGCCTACACGGCTCCCACCACCCTCATTATTGGCCTCAATGCCGTCCTGAAAGAGATCGAAAAGCGGGGCGGGCCGGAGCGGCTCTACGCCGAGACCGCCCGCCGGGCCGAAGCGACCCGCGGCGCCCTGGAGGCCCTGGGTCTCCACAGCTATCCCCGGGTGCCCGCTCCCTCCATGAGCACCATCGACGATCCCCAGGCCAGCGAGATCCGGAGCCTGCTCAAGAGCGAGTTCGGCGTCAACGTCGCCGGGGGACAGGACCACCTCAAGGGGAAGATCTTCCGGATCAACCAGATGGGCCTCATCGAGCCCTACGAGATGCTCTGGGTGGTCAACGCCGTGGAACTGGCCCTGGCCAGGCTGGGGCGGCGCCCCTTCGACGGCACCGCCGCCCGGGTCTGGAACGAAACCTTCTACGGCACGGCGCCCGCCGAGGAGAGCGAATGATCTTCGAGCACGAAATTCCCAGCGGCAGCCGCCTCTACTTCGGGGAGAGCGCCCGGCTCAAGCGGGCCGTGGAGGCGAAAGCGGCGGAGCTCCTGGAGGAGCGGGGCTACCGGGAGATGGTGACGCCGCTCTTTTCGTACCATCAGCGGGAGCACTTCGAGGACCCCAAAGCCCTCATCCGCCTCAACGACGCCGCCAACCACGAGGTGAGCCTCCGGGCCGACTCCACCGCCGACGTGGTGCGCATCGCCACCCAGCGCCTGGGGCGCAGCACCGATTCGCGGAAGTGGTTCTACATCCAGCCGGTCTACCGCTTTCCCACCGAGGAGCAGTACCAGATCGGGGCTGAGTCCCTGGAGGGGGAGTTCGGGGAAACGGCGGCCGACGCCATCGCCCTCCTGGAGAGCCTGGAGCTCCGTCCCCTGATGCAGGTGGCCAACATCGCCATCCCCCGGCTGCTCAGCGAGCGCTACGGCGTGGAGCTGGAGGACCTCAAGGCGATGCACATCGGGCGGATCCTGGCGGCGGGACATCCCTGGCTGGAGTCCCTGGTGCATCTGCACCGGCCCGAAGAGCTGGAGGATCTCTCCCCCTATCCCGCCGACATCGCCGCCGAGCTGGAGCGGATGCGGGAGGCGCTCCGGGGGCTGGAGTATGAGCCCCTGGTCATTTCGCCCCTTTATTATGCGAAACTGCGCTACTACGACTCGCTGATCTTCCGCTTCTACGAGGGCAACACCCTCTACGCCACGGGAGGGATCTACCGGATCGATACGGTGCGGGCGGCGGGCTTCGCTCTGCTGACCGACGCCGTCGTCGCCAACAAACTGCAAAAGGGAGAGCAATGAGCACGCAAGCCGATCTCATCGTCGGACTCCAGTGGGGAGACGAGGGCAAAGGAAAGATCGTCGACCACATGGCCCAGACCCACGACTACGTCTGCCGCTTCGCCGGCGGGCACAACGCCGGGCACACCATTGTCGTCGGGGAGCGCAAATATGCCTTGCACCTGATTCCCTCGGGGGTCCTCGATCCCGCGGCCCGGAACATCGTGGGCAACGGGGTGGTCCTCTCCCCGCCGGACTTCATCGAGGAGATGAGCCAGTTCGACGATCTGGAGGGGCGGCTCTTCATCTCCGACAAGGCCCACCTGCTGCTGCCCTACCATGCCGCCATCGACCAGGCCCGGGAGCGGATGAAGGGGGACAAGGCGATCGGCACCACCGGCAAGGGAATCGGTCCCGCCTACGGCGACAAGGTCGCCCGGGTCGGCCACCGGGTCGGGGAGCTCCACCA
>CAZGGT010000113.1:0-12066 GCA_964525335.1 uncultured Nitratifractor sp.
TCGGCAAAGATCATGGAGACTCTCCCTTCCTCCAATGCATGGAGAATATCTTCGGGGCTGCTGACGCTCTGGTGGGGAAGGTTGAGAGCGTCGAGCATCTTCGCGAGGAGTTTCCGGCTGAACGGAAGGTTTTTCGCGATCAGGATCTCTTCGCCGGGGGCTGCGGAAGTTTCGGTCTCCTCGTCGAGAGGCATGGTCACCACTCGGGATTTGTCATGGAGGAACTTGTTGAGAATGTAGATCAGCTCCGACATCTCGATGGGCTTGGAGATATATTCGTCCATCCCTTCGGCGAGGAACCGCTCCCGGTCTCCCTTGAGGGCATTGGCGGTCAGGGCGACGATCGGAACATGGGGCAATTCCTCTTCCTCTTCGTATTCCAGGATTTCGTGGGTCGCCTCGACGCCGTTCATCACCGGCATCTGGATGTCCATGAAGATGAGGTCGTACTTTTCGGCCCGTCGCTTTTCGAAGGCCTCCAAACCGTTTTGAGCGATTTCCACTTTCAGGCCGAGTCCTTCCAAAATGTTTTTGACCAGTTTCTGGTTGATGACGTTGTCCTCGACCACCAGGACCTTGCCTTCGTATTTTGTGTGAACCTTGGGAGCGGTGCCGCCCTTTTTGGCTTCGGTCTCATGGCGGGCGACGCTCCGGAGCATGTTCAGCAGTTTGGTGTAGGTGAGCGGTTTGAACAGTATGTGATCGCTTTCCAGATCCAGAGGTTCCAACTCCGGACGGTTGGTCACGCGGGAGAGAAGATAGAGATCTTCATTGGGCAGATATTCCAGCGTATCCCGCACCTTGGACGGCAAATGGTCGAAATCGAGGAAGAAGGCTTTGCATGTTCCGCTGTTGACCAGTTGCTGAAGTTCCTGGACATCGAAAAACTCTTCGAATTTCATGCCGAAATATTCGGCGTACCGATTGAGATATCCGTTGAGACGTGCGGTCTCCTCCGAGCGGTAGCGGCAGAATGTCACCGTGTTGAAAAGATTGCGGTAATCCTGTTCCTCATCCCGGATCTCTTCCAGGGGAAGGAGGAAGGTGAAGGTACTACCCACACCCTCTTCACTTTCGACGCTCAGGGTGCCCCCCATCAGTTCCACATACTCTTTGGTGATCGTGAGCCCCAGGCCGGTGCCTCCGTATTTGCGGGTGACGGAACTGTCCGCCTGCGAGAAGGGTTGGAAGACCTTCTTGAGTTGGGCCTGGCTCATTCCGATGCCCGTATCGATCACCTTGAATTCGATAAGGGTGCGGTCTTTCTGGGCGGTATCGACTTTCTGGACCTCTACGCGGATCTCTCCGCCCGGTTCGGTGAACTTCACCGCGTTGTTGAGAAGATTGGTCAGGATCTCCTTGATCTTTCCGGGATCCCCTTTGAGGCGGGGGCTGATGGTGGGATCGATGTAGTAGTAGAGTTCGATATCTTTCTCGGCGGTGACGACACCGAAATTGTCGACGGTGTTGTCCAGCTCCTGATGGGTATCGAAAGCGACGTATTCGACCTCCACCTTTTTGCTCTCGATCTTGGAGAGGTCGAGAATGTTGTTGATGATGCCCAGGAGATTTTTGGAGCTCTTTTCGATGATGTTGGCGAATTCCCGCTGCTCGTCGTCGAGATCGGTACTCTTGAGAAGTTCGGTGAAGCCGATGATTCCGTTCATGGGGGTACGGATCTCGTGGGACATGTTGGCGAGGAAGAGGGATTTGGCCTCATTCTCTTCCTGGGCGATCCGACGGTCTTCCTTGGCCTGTTCCACGATCATCCGCAGGAGATGATACCCCTCTTCGATGCCTTCCTTGACTCCGAAATTGACCGCTTTGAGTTTGGAAGCGATCGACTCGTAGGCTTCTCCCGCCGTATCGAAGGCTTCCGCCGCGTCATGAAGGGTTTTCTGCAGTCCTTCGATGTTGTCGCTGATCTCCCGGGTGGTCCTGGCGCCCAGAGAGAGCAGGATCAGTGCCAGAAGCACCAATGCCCCGGAGATTCCCATGATTATGTAGCTTTGCCGGAGATAGGCGGCGAGTGCCCGATCACTCTCTCCCCGGTAGAGTGTGACCAGCTTTTCCTGAAACGCGATCCGCTTGGTGAAAAGAGTGAACCATGCGATGGGGTCCACTCCGTAGTCTCCGTTCCGCTCCCGCTTGAAGATCTGTGCATAGTACTCTCCGCTCAACTTGTCGAGAGCGCCGGCTTCGGCGGATTTCATGAGCTTTTCCGCCTCGTTCCGGAGACGGGGGGTCACGATGAGAAGGGGATCGAACTGTCGGGACCGGGCGTGTACCGAACTCCAAAAGGTGATTTCCCGGACGCTGAGGGGGGTTCGTGTCTCCAGATGATAGGCGATGAAGTCCCGTTCAAGACCGGTGTACTCTTCGCTGATATAGAGCCGGTCGAGCAGATCGTTGATCTCCTGAAGATTTCGGTCGAGGACGAACCGGTCGGTCTGGCGGAGGTTGGTGAGGATGGGAAAGGTGAGCTCATGTTCAAAGCGGTCGACGAGAAGCTGGCGGATGCCGATTTTGTGGCTGTCCACCGCCTTTCGGATCTTGTCGAGGGTACCGAGCCTATCGAGAAGTTTCTGGTACGCTTCCGTATCCAGGGAGGTAGCCGCTTTGAAGGAAGGAATGAGATCCAACGTGCTATTTCTCGCAGTGATCAGATTCAGACGCAGGGTTTCGTAGGCTTTGTCGGTATTGGCCCGCTGTTTCTCCAAAAGCTTGCGGTATCCCTCTTTGCCCGAAGCGAGGTAAAGGGCGCTGAGTCCCCGTTCCTTCCCGGTTTCCACCAGGGCTTTCTGGAGATAGAGGTTGTTGGTCATGGCCGTCCGAAAGGAGACGGCTTTTTCGTAATCGAGATAGGCGTTATAGAGGAAATAGAGTGCCGCGATCAGCAGGATGATCGACGGGAATATCCCGACCATTCTGAGTTTGGTACCGATTTTCATGAATTCCCCCTCCCTTACTTGTTCATCTGTTCGAGATATTTGTCCAGACTCATCAGCTGTCCGGCAAAGAGACGGATCCGCTGGGGAGCCCGGTCGATGTCGGTGTCGAATTGCAGATCATAGAGGTTGTCCACCATCGCCTCGATCCGCAGATTGCTGGCGGCTCCCTTGAGCATGTGGGCGGTCTTCTGGAGTCGGTCCAGATCCCGATTCTGGTAGGCTTCGATCAGTACCGGCAGGTATTCGTGCCCCTGTTTGTCGAAGTCCCCGATAAACTCGAGCACCAGATCTTCGGGGAGGTTAAGCTCTTCGGCGGCGATATGCAGACTGAATTCAATGGGAATCGGCCGCACACCTTCCAGAAACTCCTCGACACTCTGGATCGCGGTCGCAGGAACGGTTTCGCCTTCTTCCTTCGTTTTTTCCGTCGGAAGCTTTTCTTCGGGTTTTTCGGGTGTTTCCCGTTCCTCCGACACCGGGGGTACGGCCGTTTCCCCGGGCAAAGGTCGCTCCGCTTCTTTTTCGGCGACGGAAGGCGTTTCTCTTTCCGGAGCGGTGGGCTCCGGCGTCAGTGGCGAGGGGGCCGGCTGTTCCTGTATGGAGGAGGGGATACCGGTTTTTTTGAGTGTCAGCAGATTTCTCTCCAACTGATCCAGAAGTCGTTCGTAGGTATCGACAATCTCCAGACGCTCTTCGTACGTCGCCTGCTCCAGCATTCCGAGAAGTTGATCAAGCGGGCTCAGGTGGAGGAGGGAAATGGCGTCCTGAAGTATGGAAACAGCCTCCTGGCGCGGAGCGTTCTGCTCTTCTACAAGCTGAGCGTGCATGGAACGGCTGTCCTGAATGAACTCCTGAAGCAGCTCTCCGTATTCTTTGTTGTCCAGTTCGATTTCCTGGGCATTGGCGGGAAGGTCCGGATGGAAGTTTTCCGCCAGTTCTTTCCAGGGGCCGGGCTGGAGAAGGCTTTCCGCCGATTGCTCCGCTTCACGGGGCCGGGTCATCCCCTCTTCGAGGCGTTCCTCTTCCTCTTCCGGGGTCAACAGCTCGAGGGGGGCTCCCTCGTCTTCCGAGAGTTGCAGCAGGGCTTTGAGCTCCTCGTCGGCGCTTTCTTCCTCGGCAGCGGGCTCTTCGACGGAGAGTGGTTCCTCCTCTTCCGAAGCTTCCGTCGTCTCTTCCAGCAGAGAGATCGTGTCGGTCTCTTCCACCTCTTCGGAGAGTTTCAGCAGCGCCTCGAGCTCTTCGTCTACGGGGGACTCTTCGGTCACGGGGAGCTCTTCGTCTACGGGAGGCTCTTCGGTCGTTTCGGAAGGTGCCGGCGTTTCTTCCTCTTCCTCAAGGAGGGGGAGAGGCTCCTCGGCTGCGGGCGTTTCCTCCGCAGGTACGGGGGGCGCCTCCTCCTGAACTTCGGTTTCCTCTTCCGTTTCGGTGGGGAGCGGGACTTCAAGGAGCGCGGAATCCTCCGCACGCTCTACACTCGGTACCGGCTCCTCCGCGGCCGCTTCCTCCGCTTCCGCCATGGTACAGCGATACCAGGTGCCGAGGAGAGATTCCATCTGTTCGATCCGACACTCGACCGTCTCTTCCGGAATCCCCCCGAGTCTGCCCGTCTGCAGGTCGAGACTCAGGTGACCGTCATGAAAAGCCTGAGCGGCCTGATAGATATCGTTCAGACCCCAACGGGTAATGTCCGCAGCTTCAGCGGCGATAAGCCGGTCATTGGCGTCGATGATGAACATGAATCATTTCCTCGCTTTTTCTTGGATGAGTAGAGCTTTGTATCGGAGTTCCGCTTCGTGAATTTCGTCGGCTCCCGCCCGGCGGCGGACCGCTACGTATCCCCGGATTTTCCCGTCCTTCCAAAGAGGTTCGACATGGGTATGGACCCAGTAATAACGGCCGTCTTTCCGAAGGTTTTTGATGAGACCCTCCCAGGCTTTTCCCGCCTCGATGGTCTCCCAGAGTCGACGAAAGACCTCCCGGGGCATATCCGGATGACGAAGCACCCGATGGGTCTGCCCCAGCAGTTCTCCCTGATCGTAGCCGGAAATCCGGTAGAAGCGGTGGTTGGCATAGGTAATGACTCCGTTCGTATCGGTTTCGCTGAGAATGACACCATCCTCTTTCCACCGATACTCTTCATTCACTACCTCCGGTCGTTCCCGTACCATTTGCACAACCTTTTCTCCGATACCTTGGCATATCATATACTATTGAAGATTAAATTCAGGAAACCGGTGCCGGGCGGCATAGGGGAAAAGCACCGGGAATCACGGGGAGAGGGGGCGAAGGGCCCGGGCGGCCCGTTCTCCCGCTACCGCGGCGAGGGTCTCCCGATCGGCCGCCTCGATGGCTTCGAAGGTTCCGAAGTAGTCCAGGAGTTTCCGGACGGTGGCGGGGCCGATCCCCTTTTTGGTCAGGAGAGAGATGCGGGCGTCTTTGCTCCGTTTGCTCTGCCGATGGTAGGCGATGGCGAAGCGGTGGGCCTCGTCCCGGAGGCGCTGGCACCACTGGAGCCGCGGATCGCCGCTCTCCAGGCGGATCTCCCCGCCGGGGCCGTGGAGGATGTCCCGGGCGGCTCCCTTGGCCCGCCGGGCTTTGGCGTCGAGTTTCTCCTTGGAGATGGCCAGGACGGGAAGATGGATCCCCGCCCGGGCCAGCAGCTCCTCGGCCAGGCGGCGCAGGGTCTCTCCGCCGTCCAGAAGCCAGGCGTCGGGGGGCGGAGAGGTGTCGAAATCCCCGATACGGCGCTGGAGCATCTCCTCCATCTGGTGGTATTCGTCCCGGGATTCCAGGCGGTAGCGGCGGTAGGACGTCTTGTCCCATGTTCCCTCGTCCCAGACCACCATGGCCCCCACGGGTGCTTCGCCCATGAGATGGGAATTGTCGAAGATTTCGATTCGCCAGGGAGGCGTCTCCAGAGCGAAGAGTTCCGCCACCCGACGCTCGATGGGGAGAGCGGTGGAGCGCTGACGGCGCAGGAGTTCCCGGGCGTTGGTCCGCGCGAGCCGGACGAGACGGGCTTTGTCGCCCCGCCGTGGATAGAGGATACGGATGCGGCGTCCCAGCCGTTCACTCAGCAGCGTTTCGAGCTCCTTCCGGTTCTCCACGTCGTGGGCCAGGAGCAGGGTGGAGCAGGTGGAGGGCATCTCCCGGGTGTAGAAATCGAGAATCGCCTGGCGGTAGGCTTCGTCCGGGTCGTAGAGGTGGCTGCGGCGAAAAAAATGGTGGCTCGAGGCGCTGATGCGTCCCCGGCGCATGAACAGCCGGACGACCACCCCCCGCTCCTCCCCCGGTTCGATGGCGAAGATGTCGTAATCCTCGTTTCGGGCAAGGTCGATCTCCGAGCGGATCTCCAGCCCCCGGATCGCCTCGATCTGGTCCCGTACTTTGGCCGCCTCTTCAAATCGCTCCTGGGCCGCGAGCTCCATCATCCGGGTCTCCAGCTTTTCCAAAATCAAGGGCAGGTTGTGGATGGCCGCCTTGGCTTCCTCCACGCCCTCGCGGTACCGTTCGGGGGAGATTTTCCCTTCGCACGGGGCGGGGCAGCGGCCGATCTGGTGGAAGAGGCAGGCTTTTTTCCCCTTCAGGCTTCCTTTTTTCTGAACCAGGGGAAAAAGAAAGTAGAGCGCTTCCAGCAGGGCCCGGGCTCCGCTGGGGAAGGGACCGTAGTACCGGATCTTTTTCCCCGGAAGGACTTTGCGGGTCAGTTCGAAGCGGGGGAAGGGCTTCTCTTCGTCCAGGTAGAGATACGGGTAGGTTTTGTCGTCCCGGAGCAGAATGTTGTACTTGGGTTTGAGCTGCTTGATGAGGGAATTTTCCAGGATCAGGGCGTCGGCTTCGCTTTCGACCACCAGGTATTCCAGGCTTTTGGCTTCCGTGAGCATCCGGAGGATTCGTGGGCCGGTGTCGGGATTGGGATGCAGGGAGGGGGTGAAGCGCCAGTAGCTTCGGATGCGGTTGTGCAGATTTTTGGCTTTGCCGACGTAGAGAAGCCGGCCCTCTCCGTCGAAATATTGGTAGACTCCCGGGCTGCGGGGGAGGTTCCGAAGCGTTTCCTGGAGGATCACGAGGGGGTCGCCTCCCGGTTTTTGAGGATCCAGTGCCGGATACGCTCCAGGCTCTCGGCCAGTTCCGGGTGGCTGGGAGATTCGGAGAACTCTCCCGTCGCCTGCTCCCGGTAATGGGGAACGGAGGGTTCGGGAGCGGCATCGGCCAGGCGGTGGTACCGGGAGAGAAAGACGACCACCTTTTCGGCCCGCATGAAGGCGCATTCGGGCCGATGGGTCCGGAGGGTGCTTAATAGGCTTTTCAAGAGTTCTTGATTATAATTGAGCTCCATTTTGAGACCGGGATGGGTGAGTGCGACCATCAATTGGTCGTTTTTGATGGTGACGAAGGCGATGGCCTGCCGGAAACGGGGAGGCAGCATCTCGAGAAAAGCCCGGTAGCATCGATGCCGGGAGAGCGGGCGAAAGGTATGGGAATGCGTAAGTGCGGCACAGAGCGACTGGGCGGTTTTCATGGCGCCATTATAGCATCCTGCCTTCTCCTTCTGGGGATGACGGGATGCGGATACAAGACCGACCCGATCTATGTGCCGCCGTCGGAGCACAACGCATCTTCGACGGCGGCAGTAGTCGGGAGCTCCGTGCCGGAGTCGCCGCGGAAAGGCTTCCGTTGAACCGCTTCGACGTGATTATCGTGGGGGCCGGAATCGCCGGGCTTTACGCCGCCATGCAGCTGCCGGAGTCCATGAAAGTGCTGGTGGTCTGCAAAGACATCCCCTGGGAGTGCAATACCTTCTACGCCCAGGGAGGGATCGTCACGGCTCTGGATGAGGAGGATGTCCGGGCCCATATCGATGATACGCTGGCCGCAGGAGCCTATCACAACGTTCGCGAGGCGGTGGAGATCATGTCCCGGGAGTCCGTGGGGCTCCGGGAGGATCTTCTGGCTCGGGGGATGGAATTCGATCGGGACGAAGCGGGGCGGCTCCTCTACACCAAAGAGGCGGCCCATTCCGCCAGCCGGATCCTCCACGCCGGCGGCGACGCCACCGGCCGCTACATGCACTACTTCATGATGACCCGCAATCCCCATCTCCTCCAGCGCAATACTCTGGTCTACGATCTGCTCATCGAAAACGGCCGTTGCTACGGGGTGCGGGCGATGGTCAACTACCGTCCCACCACCCTCTTCGCCGATCATGTCCTCATCGCCAGCGGCGGGATCGGATCCCTCTATGCCTACAACACCAACTCCCGGACCGTCAGCGCCGACATCCACGGCATCTGTACCGAAAAGGGGATCACCCTGGCCGATATGGAGTTCATGCAGTTCCATCCGACGGTCTTTGTCAAGACCCCCTACGCCCGGAAGCTTCTGCTTACCGAAGCGCTGCGGGGAGAAGGAGCCCACATCGTCGACGAAAAGGGGCGGCGCTTCCTTTTCGACTACGACGAGCGGGGGGAACTGGCGAGCCGGGACATCGTCGCCCGGGCGATCTTCGACTACAAACGCAAGACGGGCATGGAGGTCTATCTCGACTTTTCGATGTTCGAAGAGGAGTGGTTTCATCATCGCTTTCCCAACATCACCAAGACCTTCGAAGCCCTGGGCTACCGTCTTCCCCGGGACCGGGTCCCCATCTCTCCGGCTTTCCACTATGCCAACGGAGGGGTCCTCTGCGATACCTGGGGGCGGATTCCGGGGATGAGGGGGCTCTACGTCGCCGGCGAAGCGGCCCGTACCGGAGTCCACGGCGCCAACCGCCTGGCGTCCAACTCCCTCCTGGAGGCGGCGGTTTTTGCCAAACGGGCGACGGAGGCGATTCTCGGTAGTCCGATCCATGACGGTGCCATTCCCCGCTTCGAGAAGGACTACGATACCCAGCTCCACAAAGAGCACGACAAGCGTTACAAACATCAACTGCGGCAGATTATGTGGAAAGATGTGGGGATTATCCGGACCGAAGCGGGACTCCATGAGGCCAAAAATTTCATCTACGACACCAAAAACAAAGAGATCGGACGTTTGCTGCAGCTACGGCTCAATACTGCCGCAGCTATCGTCGATGCGGCACTGGCCCGTCGGGAGTCTTTGGGATCCCATTACGTAGAAACTCCACCCTCTGGGGAAAAAGGATAATCATGCACGGACTCGACCTGACCCATACCTGGGTAGGTTGGCTTTCATTGGCGATTTTTGTCATTGCCTACTATTTGATCGCCACGGAAGAACACTACGAGATCAACAAAGCCAAACCGGCCCTTTTCGCCGGAACCAGCATGTTCATGGTCATCGGGATCTACTATGCGATCAACGGGCTCAACCCGGAGCCGCTTCATGAGGAGATGGTGAAGCTGGTGGAGGAGATCGCCGAGATCTATTTTTTCCTCTTCGTGGCGATGACCTATATTGAAACGTTGATCGAGCGGGGAGTGTTCGATGCCCTGAAGTTCAAGCTGGTTTCCAAGGGCTACAGCTATAAAAAACTCTTCTGGTTGACCGGGCTGCTGTCCTTCTGGATCTCGCCCGTGGCCGACAACCTCACCACGGCCTTGATCCTCTCGACGGTGCTGTTCACCATTGACAAGACCAACCGGGACTTTCTCGTCGCCGGAGCGATCAACATCGTCGTCGCTGCCAACGCGGGAGGAGCCTGGAGCCCGTTTGGGGATATCACGACCCTGATGGCCTGGACGGCAGGAAAAGGGGAGTTTGTCGACTTTCTTTATCTTTTCGTTCCCTCCTTTGCCGGCTGGGCTCTCACCGCCTGGTTGCTGAGCTTTTTCGTTCCCAAGGGAGAGCCCCATTTCGACGCCGCCATCGAGGAGAAACCGCTCATCAAGACCGGAGGGATGACGGTGGTATGGTTGGGGGCGTTTACGATCTTTATCGCCGTCATGGGACATCAGTTTTTCCATTTTCCCGCCATGTGGGGGATGATGTTCGGTCTTTCGTTGCTCAAACTCTACTCCTATCAGCTCAATCGCAAAAGTGAGGCCGGATTCGACGTCTTTCTGAGTATGAAAAAGGTGGAAAACGACACCCTCCTTTTCTTCTTCGGGATCCTTTCGGCCGTGGGAGCTCTCCATTATCTGGGATATCTCAACTACATCCACCATCTCTACAGCCTGGTCGGTCCCACCGTCGCCAATATCGGAGTCGGATTTATTTCCGCCATTGTCGACAACGTGCCGGTCATGAGTGCCATCCTGAAATCCTCACCCCAAATGGGGATTGACCAGTGGCTTCTCGTCACGATGACGGCGGGAATCGGCGGCAGCCTCATCAGTTTCGGTTCCGCCGCCGGGGTCGGTGTGATGGGACGCCTGCGGGGGATCTACACTTTCGGCAGCCATATCCGGCTCGCCTGGACGGTCCTGGCCGGGTACATTCTCTCCCTGGTACTCTGGTACGTCCAATTCGAGATTCTGGGGCTTTATTAAAAAAGTGAAAAGTTAAGAGTGAAAAGTGAAAAGTTTCGGGGCGCTGCAAAGCAGCGCGATGTTATCGGATTGTGCATAGTGAACGGTAGAATTCGGAGAGTGAAAAGTTTTCGGGCGCCTTCGGCGCGGACCTATTTTGAATAAAGGAAGCAAGTGAAAGAAGTACCTATCGTTGTTCTCGATTTCGGATCCCAGTATACGCAGCTCATCGCCCGGAAGCTCCGGGAGAGCGGAGTCTACACCGAGGTGGTTCCCTACCGGGAAGACCTGGAGGCGATCAAAGCCCGCCGGCCCAAAGGGATCATCCTCTCCGGAGGTCCCGCTTCGGTCTATGCCGAAGATGCCTACCATCCCGACGAAGGGATCTGGGAGCTGGGGCTGCCGATCCTGGGAATCTGCTACGGAATGCAGCTCATTTCCCAACACTTCGGCGGCGAAGTGATCCCCGCAGATCATCATGAATACGGGAAGGCGCAGCTCCACATCGTCAAGCCCGAGAGCCCCATCTTCCACAACATTCCCGACAACAGCGTCGTCTGGATGAGCCACGGCGACCGGGTGGAGCGGCTTCCCGAGGGCTTCGAGACCATCGGGGTCAGTGACAACTCCCCCCACGCCGCCATCGCCGACGAAGCGCGGAAGATCTACGCCTTCCAGTTCCATCCCGAGGTGCACCACAGCGAGCAGGGGACCGCCATGCTCAAAAATTTCGCCAAATACATCTGCGGCTGCGAAAGCACCTGGAACATGGGCTCCTTCGCCAAGGAGAAGATCGCCGAGATCCGCAAACAGGTCGGCGACAAAAAGGTCCTCTGCGGAGTCAGCGGCGGGGTCGACAGTTCCGTCGTCGCGGCGCTGCTCCATGAAGCCATCGGCGATCAGCTCATCGCCGTCTTCGTCGATACGGGGCTCCTGCGCAAGAACGAAGCCCAGCAGGTCCAGGATATGTTCCGGGGACTGGGGATCGATCTCATCACCGTCGATGCCCGGGAGGAGTTCCTGGGCAAGCTCAAAGGGGTCACCGACCCCGAGCGGAAGCGCAAGATCATCGGGGAGACCTTCATCGAGGTCTTCGACCGGGAAGCCAAAAAGCACGCCGACGAGGTGAGCTTCCTGGCCCAGGGGACCCTCTACACCGACGTCATCGAGTCGGTCAGCGTCAAAGGCCCCTCCAAAACCATCAAATCCCACCACAACGTTGGCGGTCTTCCCGATTGGATGACCTTCGAACTGGTCGAGCCTCTCCGGGAGATCTTCAAGGATGAGGTCCGCAAGCTGGGCCTGGAACTGGGCCTTCCCAAACAGATGATCGGGCGCCATCCCTTCCCCGGCCCCGGCCTGGCGATCCGGGTCATGGGAGAGGTCAACGACGAGGCCCTGCGCCTGCTCCGCGACAGCGACGAGATCATGCAGGAGGAGCTCCGGGCCAGCGGCTACTACGACAAGGTCTGGCAGGCCTTTACCGTACTCCTCAATGTTCGCAGCGTCGGGGTCATGGGGGACAACCGCACCTACGACAACACCGTCTGCGTGCGGATGGTCGAAAGCGTCGACGGCATGACCGCCACCTTCGCCCACATCCCCCACGACGTCCTGGAAAACATCAGCCGGCGGATCATCAACGAGATCGACGGGATCAACCGGGTGGTGTATGATATCAGCAG
>CAZGGT010000114.1:0-3411 GCA_964525335.1 uncultured Nitratifractor sp.
GTTGAAACCGTGCTCCCGGAAGACCTTCATCTGATCCTCGTTGAAGAAGCGGGGGTCGATCTCCACGCTCACCTCCGCCTCTTCGCTCCAGCGGGGGAACTTCTCCTTGATGTAGGAGACGATTTCGTCCAGTTCGAAGGCCTGGTAGTAGGTGGGGGTCCCGCCCCCGAAGTGGAACTGGATCACCTCCCGCTTCGTATCGACGTGCTCCGCCAGGAGGTCGATCTCCCGCTTGAGGTAGCCGATGTACTCGCTGAGCTTCTCCTCCTTGGAGGTGAAGACCACGTTGCAGCCGCAGAAGTAGCAGGCGCTCCGGCAGAAGGGAAGGTGGACGTAGATCGAGAGGGGCCCGGTCTCTTTCTCCAGGGCGTCGACGTAGTCGTCGTATCCGAAGGCTTCGCTGAACTCCAGGGCGGTCGGGTAGCTGGTATAGCGCGGCCCGGGGCGGGAGTAGCGGCTGAATTTCTCAAGATCGATCGCAGGGTTGTGTTTCATGGGAGACGCTCCGCGTTGGGATGGGTGAAAAACGAAAAGTGAAAAGTGAAAAGTTGAGGAAAGCGCACAATGTGCGCGTTTCGTCGATTGGAAAAGGTGTTCATGAGCGAGCCTTTGATGTTTTGATACTTTTGACCAGCATGCCGATCAACGCTTCATTGTTTCGGATCAGCGGTTCCGCTTCCGAAGTCTCCAGATAGCGACTGTCCCGCAGGAGGCGGATCCAGTAGCGGGTTTCGTTGGCTTCTTTGAGAGCGACCTGAAGTTTGTTGACGAAATCGGCCCGGGATTGGGCGAACTGCCCTTCGGCGATCAGCGCACCGATCGCCGTGCCGCTGCGCAGCAGTTGTTTGCTAAGTGTGTACTCTTTTCGCGCCTGAAGTTCCCGGGTCGTTCGAACCACTTCCAGGGCGAAATCATAACTTTTCCGTTCCAGTAGTCCCATTCTTATTATCGTCAAAAAGGATAGGTGTCGCACAGCGACACCTCCCAAAACCTTTCACCTTTCACTTTTCACTCTTCACTTGGCGTGGCTGGATCAACGCCGTTGATCCAGCCACACCATGATCCCCTTCTGCGCATGCAGCCGGTTTTCCGCTTCGGTGAAGATCTCCTCGGCGTGAGCCTCGAAGACCTCTTCGCTCACTTCGTAGCCCCGGTAGGCGGGGAGGCAGTGGAGGAAGATGGCGTCGGGTCTGGCCCGTTCCATCAGGGCGCGGTCGACCATGAAGCCCTCGAAATCCCTCAGGCGCTTCTCCTTCTCCTCCTCCTGGCCCATGCTCACCCAGGTGTCGGTGGTGACCACGTCGGCCCCTTCCACGGCGGCCCGGGGATCGTGGCCCAGCTTCAGGGTGCCGCCGTAGGTGGCGGCCAGGTTCCGGGCCTCGGCGACGACGGCCGGGTTGCACTCGTAGCCCTCGGGGGTGGCCAGGCGCAGTTCGAAGCCCATGATCGCCGCCAGGTAGAGCCAGGAGTGGGCCATGTTGTTGCCGTCGCCCACGTAGGCGACCACGGGGTTCTCCTTGCCGAACTCCAGCATCGTCAGGTAGTCGGTCATCAGCTGCACCGGATGGTAGCTGTCCGTCAGGCCGTTGATGACCGGGACCCGGGAGTAGCGGGCGAACTCTTCGAGCTTGGACTGTTCGAAGGTGCGGATCATCACCATGTCCACCATGCGGCTGATGACCCGGGCGGTATCCTTCATCGGCTCCCCCCGGCCCAGCTGGATGTCCCGGCTGGAGAGGAAGAGGCCGCTTCCCCCGAGCTGGTAGATCCCGGTCTCGAAGCTGACCCGGGTCCGGGTGGAGGACTTTTCGAAGATCATCGCCAGGGTCTGGTTCTTGAGGTAGGGGACATACTCCCCGGCCTTGCTCTGGGCCTTGATGGTGATGGCCAGATCGATCATCTCCCGCAGTTCGTCGCGGGTGAAATCCCTGAGGGTCAGAAAGTGCCGCATGGCCTTCTCCTGGGCGGGAGAAATCTCCCCGCCGAAAATTTAAGGCATCTATTCTACCATAACGGCCGTTTGCCCCTCCTGCAAATCGGAGAGATTTTCTCTGATTTAAAGGAGAGATATGGTATCGTCGCGCAAATCTAACGGAAAAGGGGAGCCATGGGCAGGGAGCGACTCGAGGCGCTGCTGGAGCGGGGCGGCCCGGGAGAGCTGCTGGTGCTGGGGGAGGGGGACTGTTTCAGCCCCGGGGAGATCGCCCGCTTTCTGAAGCGCCGGGGCTTCGAGGCGGTGGAGGAGCTCTCCGACGCGGTGGTGGCGGTCCTGGAGAGCCGTCGGCTCTCCCCGGCGGCGGAGAGGCTCGGCGAACGGGCCTACGCCGCGGGAATCCCCCATTACCCGATGGAGGAGCTGGAGCGGATCGTGAGCGCTTCGCTGCGGCCGAAGGAGGTGCTCATGGCCCTCAAACTCGGCCGGGACGACGAGCGGCTTCTACGGCTTCTGGGCAACGAACATCTCGACGACGATTTTTTCCTGAGCCTGCTGCGGCTCTACCGCTGGGAGAGCGACGAGCTGATGGGGAGCGACCGGGACCGCCGGGTCCTCATCGCCCTGATGGAGCGTTTCCTGAAACTGAGCGTCTACGAGCAGGACGCCTACCACTCCCCCTCGACCCTCCTGCGCCTCATCAACGCCACCGAAAACCCGGAGCTTCTCGACGCCCTCCTGGACCTTCCCTCCTTCGAATTCCGCCTCCAGCGCCGGGAGCGGCTCAGCATCCCCCAGGCAATCGCCCGCCGGGAGATCCTCGCTCCCCGCACCGTGGAGCGGCTCCTGCGCCTGGGGGACGAAAAGGTCGACGCGTTCCTGGCCGCCAACCCTTCCGTCTCCCCCGGGATTCTCCGACAACTCCACGGACGGGGCGATCCGGAACTGCGCCGGGCCCTGGCGGCCAACCCGGCCCTCCCCGAGACGCTCTTCGAGGCTCTCCTGGAAGAGGAAGGGGAGGTCCGGGAGATCCTACTGCATTTCCAGCCTGTCGACCTTGAGCGTCTGGAGAAGATCGAAGCGGCGCTGGAGGAGCCGGAACTCCCGGCGGCTCTGGGGGAGAACGGGAACCTGGAGCCGGAGGTATTCCGCCGTTTGGCGGAGCGGGAGCATTCCGCCCTGAGCGCCGCCCTGGCGTCCAATCCCTCCCTCCCCCCGGAGCTGCTGGAGCGGCTGGCCGCCCGAAGGGAGCTCCATCCGCTCCTGGCCGCCAACCCTTCGGCTCCCCAAGGGCTCCTGCGGCGCCTCTACGAACGGGGGGAGGCGGAGCTCCTCGAAGCCCTGGGAGCCAACCCCTCCACTCCCACGGAGATTCTGGAGGCCCTTTACGAGCGGGGAGAGTCCGCCCTCCACCGGGCCCTCGCCGCCAACCCCTCCACCCCCATGGCGATCCTCCACCAGCTCAAGACCGACCACAG
>CAZGGT010000115.1:0-8985 GCA_964525335.1 uncultured Nitratifractor sp.
AACCACTTTTCTTTGAAAAAACGATAGAGGCGCCCCAGGCGCCGGGAGAGGGTTCCTTCGCCCGAAAAACGTTCCCGAATGCGCTTCCAGAGCATGGATATCCGGCGCTTGAGATCCGCCAGCCTCTCCATGCTCCTTCGATAGATTTCCGACGCTTTCAGCCAGGCGATCCACCCCATGAGACGCTCGTATGCCGCGGCGAACCAGCCGAAGCTCATGAGCTTTTCCCTGCTCACCCGAAAGAGCCAGAAGGTCAGAGCCGCCACGGGAATCTTGAGCGCATAGAGAAGCATACCGTAGAGGGGATAGCCTCCGACCAGCAGGGCACCCGCCGCCAGACCGGCGCCCTCCACCAGAAGAAAAAGGGCCAGAAAGAGCAGCAGGATGACCCCCCGGTGCAGCGCCGAGACCCCCCGTTCCAGGCGTTGGAGAATCCGCAGAGCCCGAATTCGCTCGTAAAGCGGCTCGGCGAGACGTTCCCAGACGATCTCCTCGAAAAAAATGTAGAGCAGGACCAGCAGATATTCGATCGGGACCGATACGCGACGTAGGAAGGTGTTCATGGGAGAAAGTTTAGCGAAAAACGTGAAAAGATTCCGTTACCCATCACTGGATTCATAAAATTCGAAGAGGCGGAGAAAAAATGAACGGAGAGTGAAAAGACGCTCCCGAACGGAGCGGCGGAGTGCTTACTTGCGGCGCAGTTCCTTGATCCGCGCGGCTTTGCCTTTCCGATCCCGGAGGTAGAAGAGCTTGGCCCGGCGGACCCGGCCGCGGCGGACCACTTCGATGCTCTCGATACTCTCGGAGTAGAGGGGAAAGATCCGCTCGACGCCGACATTGTTGGCTCCCATCTTGCGGACGGTGAAGGTCCGGCCGGTCCCCTCGCCGCGGAGAGAGATGCAGACCCCTTCGAAATTCTGGACACGCTCTTTATTGCCCTCTTTGATGCGGACCGCGACGCGCACGGTGTCACCGGCGCGGAATTCGGGAATGTTTTTGCTTTCCATCTGAGCTTTTTCGAAGCTCTCGAGATACTTGTTTTTCATGCTTTAGCCTTCGCTCGGAGATATAGATCGGGTCGGAAATACTTCGTCTTGCACAAAGCCATCCGATTTTTAATGGCTGCGATTTTACTATGATTACCCTTTAGGAACTCTGAAATCACCCGCTTTCCCCCGAACTCGTCCGGCTTCGTGAAGGAGGGTGCTTCCAAAAGTGCCGTCTCGAAGCTCTCTTCCGCCAGAGATTCCTGATTCCCCAGGACCCCCGGCAGCATCCGGCTCACGGCGTCGACCACCATCATCGCCGGAAGCTCCCCGCCGGTCAGGACCACATCCCCCACACTGAAGAGTTCGTCGGCATGGAGCTCTACGATCCGCTCGTCGATCCCTTCGTAACGCCCCGCTACGAGGATCAGATGCTCCTCCCGGGCCAGCCGTTTCGCATCGTGCTGCCGGAAGGGTTTTCCGACAGGGGAAAGGAAGAGCACCCGAGCCTCGGGGGAAGCCTGTTTCAGCGCCTTCAGCGCGTCATCCAGGGGCTGGGGAGACATGAGCATTCCCGCCCCGCCTCCGACCATCGCCTCGTCCACTTTGCGGTAGCGGTTGGTGCTGAACTCCCGGGGGTTGCAAAAGTCGACGGAGAGACGGCCCGCCTCGACGGCCCGGCCCAGAATCGATGCGGAGAAATAGCCTTCGACGATCTGCGGAAAGAGGGTGACGAAGGTGAAGCGCATCAGCTGGCTTCCAGAATATCCCGAGCGTCCCGGACCCGTAGGGTCTTCGTCTCGGCATCGAAGGAGAGGATATAGCGGGGAATGTACGGAAGAAGGAAGGTTTCGGGAAGTCCCTTCGAGCGAAGGGATTCGTCGGTCTCGATCAGCAGATAGTCGGTATCGAGCATCCGCTGGATCTCCCGGACCGTTCCCAGGCACGCCTCTCCCTCCCGGACCTCCGCGCCGATGATCTCGAACCAGTAATGCTCCCCCTCCTTCAGAGGACAGAGCTCCCGGGTCTGGGCTTCGTCACTGTAGATCCGGGCGTTGGTGAGGCGTTTGGCCGTTTCGGGCGTATCGTAGCCCCGGAAATGGACGAGTCCACGGGAAGGGTGATAACGCTCGACGGTCAGCGGCCCCCGGTCGCTCTGGAGGGTGACTCCGGGATGGAATTGCTGGGGAAAATCGGTGTGGAGGTGGAGTTTCAGGTCCCCCTTCAGCCCGACGACCCGTCCCACCTGCGCGATGAAGAAACGTTCTCGCTTGTTCATGGCGTCGGGTTCAGTCGGTGGCCTGGATGTTGACCCGGTAGTTCTTGCCGCCTTTGGCTTTGCAGCCGGAGATGACGGTTTTGATGGCATTGATCATCCGTCCCTCCTTGCCGATGAGCTTGCCGACATCGTCGGGATGGGCGTAGAGGATGATTTCGTCGTAGTTTTCGTCCAGGTTCCGTTCCTCAGTCCGCAGAAGCTCCGGATGCCGGACGATCAGGCGGGCGTAGGAGAGGATGAAATCCCGGACCATCGGAAGCCGCTTACTTCTTGCCGGCGAGGCGCTTGACGGTGTCGCTCATCTGGGCGCCGACGCTGAGCCAGTAGTTGAGGCGCTCTTCATCGATCTTGATCTCTTTTTCCTTGGAGACGGGATTGTAGAATCCGATGGATTCGATCCAGCCTCCGTCACGGCGCTTGCGGCTGTCGGTGACGACGATGCGGTAGAAAGGCTTCTTCTTGCGTCCCATGCGGGTCAGTCTGATTACGGTCATTTTGTTTCCTTGCGATGTGGTTTTCTGGACTCGAAAGTTCTGACAACTCCCCTTGACGGCAGGAGACTCATCAGGACTTTGGAGGCGCATTATACCAAAATGTTCTGAAAGGGATGGGACCAACGGGAGTTTTTCCTGCAAAATCATCCGTTCGGTGGTGTCCCCAGGAGGACTCGAACCTCCAGCTAGGCCTTAGGAGGGCCCTGCTTTATCCAGTTAAGCGATGGGGACGGAGAAAAGACGAATGGAATGATACAACGGGAGAGCTTTGAAAACTCAGCTCCCCCGGATCGGCGGGGCGGGATGGGCGGCGAGGTACTCCTCCGCATCCCAGGATTCGATTCCCCGCCGTTTCGCTTCGGCGGCCATGAGACCGCTCGCCTCCGAACTCAGGAGAGACCGTTCCCGATCGTAGAGCCGGGCGCTGCAGACGCCGCAGCTGGGACTGCGGTCCTTGCCGATGAAAAGATCGATCTCGGGATGGGTGTCGAAAAAGCTTCGGGCGTAGGCTTCCACCGGCGGGCTCAGATCCGCCCCCGTGAGGTTGGAAATCGCTTTGACCCCCTGCTCCGTCTCCACCAGGTCCATCGTGGGCCGGGGGGTCCCGAAACAGAAATCCTCGGGACAGAAGGGGACCAGTTCCATTCCCTCCAGCTTTCCCAGCAGTTTGGGATCCCGGTTGTCGGAGCCGTCGTAGCGGCAGCGTTTCCCCATCAGGCAGGCGGAGATGGCGACCGTTCGCATCTTCCTATCTCCCGAACACGTAGAGGAGCAGATAGACCCAGACGGCTCCCAGGGTACTGAAAAAGACTCCCCAGGCGGTCCACCAACCCTGGCGCAGATGGCGCAGAGTATAGCCCCCCGGGAGATTGTGGCGCCTCCAGTGTCGCTCCGCCCGGCTCAGGGTCCGGGCCCACCAGAGCAGGGTCAGTGTCGTCACAGCCAGTTGCAGAATTTCGAACGAGAAGCGCATCCAGGGCCACCATCCCGTCCCGGGGACCGGCAAACGGAATCCCCCCTCGGCCCTCACCCCATAATCGAAAGCGGCGAAGAGGAACAGCGCGATCCAGAACAGCCCCCACTGATACCAGCGGTGCAGATCGTAGAGCCCCCACCGGGCGGAGAGAATCCCCACATAGACCAGAAAAGGCAACAGCACCACCGCCAACAGCATGCCGTCCATATAGAGCGGAGCCCCCGTTCCCAGAAAGCCCGGCACATTCAACATTTCGATCATCGTTCCGCCCCTTTCGAATCTCTTCGCTTCGTCGGACTCACGAGAAGATCACGACGGACTGGATCTCGGTGAACTCCTCCAGGGCGAAACGGGGCCCCTCCCGCCCCACGCCGGAGAGCTTGACTCCGCCATAGGGCTGGACGTCGAAACGGACCGTGGGAATGTCGTTGACCACCACGCCGCCCGATTCGGAGGCGTCGATGAACTCCCGGGCCGTCCGGAGGGAGTCGGTGAAGATGGAATACTGCAGACCGTAGGGGGAGCTGTTGATCTTCTCCAGGGCCGTCTGCATGTCCGGAACGCTCACCAGAGAGACGACGGGAGCGAAGACCTCTTCGCAGACGATCTTCATCTCGTCGGTGACGTCGGTGACCACGGTGGGAGGGAAGATTCCCTCCACCTCTTCCCCGCCCACGAGGATCGTCGCCCCCTCGTCGCGGGCGCTGGCGACCCAGCTCTTTGCCCGGTGGCGGGCGTCTTCGTCGATGAGGGGTCCCATGAAGGTCTCGTCTTCGTAGGGGGAGCCCACGTTTAGGAGCTTCGTCTCTTTGGCCATCAGCTCGGCGAACTCTTCGTAGACCGCTTCATGGACATAGATCCGCTGGAGGGAGATGCAGACCTGACCGCTGTTGTAGAAGGAACCGAAGGCGCATTTGGCCGCGGCGTTGGGCAGATGGGCGTCCTTGTCGATGTAGGTGGCGGCGTTGCCCCCCAGCTCCAGGGAGACCTTTTTGATCCCCGCCTGGGTGGTGATGATCTTGCCCACGGGGACGGAACCGGTAAAGCTGATCACCCGGGGAATGGGGCTGGAGACCAGGGCGGAACCCACCTCGGCGTCGCCGTAAACGACGCTCAGGGCGTCGGGAACCGCGTGCTCCGACTCCACGAAGAGTTTGGCCAGCTTGTAGGCGGTCAGGGGCGCTTCGGGGGTCGGTTTGAGGACGACGGCATTGCCGGCCCCCAGGGCGGGTGCGATCTTGTGGGCGATGAGATTGAGGGGGAAGTTGAAGGGAGTGATGCAGACCGCCACCCCCGCGGGGACCCGCCGCCAGTAGGCCGTGGCGTCCCGGCCGCTGGGGCTGACATCGGTCGGGATCGTCTCCCCGCCGAAACTCACCAGTTCCTTGGCGGTCAGTTCGATGGTCTCGGCACAGCGCTGCGCTTCAATCCGGGCGAAGTGGATCGGTTTGGCGATCTCGTCGACGATGAGCCGGGCGAACTCCTCCTGGTTTTCCCGGATCTTCGCCGCCACATCCTCCAACCAGGCGATCCGTTGGTGCAACGGAGCTTTCGCCGCCGCTTTGGAGGCGACCTTGGCGATCTCCAAAGCCTTGCGGGCATCCTCCGCCGAGCAGACCGGCGCCTTGCTCACCACCTTGCCGTCGTAGGGGTTTTTCCGCTCCACCAGCGTCTCCCGACGCTCCTCCGTGGAGCCGAAGAGAATCCGGGCCTCCCGGTCTTCCTCTTCACCGCCAAACAGATTGAACAATGCCATCGCCTACTCCTTTCGTAACAACAGATTGAAATCCCTCATGCTCCCTCCTTTTTCATTCGGAAGCGGAGAGCGTCAGCGCTATTGTATCCCATGGGGGATTAAGAGTCTCTCCCATCCTATGGTAAAATCCGCAAAACCTACGTAACAGGAAGGAAGACCGATGATCCGAAAATGCCTCTTTCCCGCCGCCGGGTACGGGACCCGTTTTCTCCCCGCCACCAAGGCGACCCCCAAGGAGATGCTCCCCATTCTCACCAAACCCCTGATCCAATACGGAGTGGAAGAGGCTCTCGCCGCCGGGATCCACACCATGGCCATCGTCACCGGCCGGGGCAAGCGGGCCATCGAGGATCACTTCGACGTCTCCTACGAATTGGAACACCAGATCAAAGGCACCGCCAAGGAGCCCCTGCTCCAGGAGATCCGCGACGTCATCACCCGCTGCACCTTCTCCTACACCCGTCAGCTGGAGATGAAAGGGCTCGGCCACGCGATTCTGACGGGCGAGACCCTCATCGGCGACGAACCCTTCGCCGTGCTCCTGGCCGACGACCTCTGTGACAACGGCGGAGAGGCTCCCGTCCTTCACCAGATGGTGGAGCTCTACCAACGCCATCGCTGCTCCATCGTCGCCATCGAGGAGGTCCCCCACGCCGAAACCCACAAATACGGCATCGTCGCCGGCGAGCCCGTAGAAGGGGAGACGGGGCTCTACCGGGTCAGGGAGATGGTGGAGAAACCCGCTCCCGAGGAAGCCCCCAGCGACCTGGCCATCATCGGTCGCTACATTCTCACCCCCGACATCTTCGAAATCCTGCGCCACACCCCTCCCGGTCGGGGCGGAGAGATCCAGATCACCGACGCCCTCCGGCGCCAGGCAGAGGAGGGGCGGGTCCTCGCCTACCGATTTCGGGGGCGGCGTTTCGACTGCGGTAGCGTCGACGGCTTCGTCCGGGCCACCAACTATTTCTACGAAAAGAGTCAAGCGTGAACAAGATCTTCGTCACCGGCGGAGCGGGCTACATCGGCTCCCACACCTGCGTCGAATTGCTGGAGGCGGGCTACGAAGTCCGGGTCTACGACAATCTCTCCAACGCCAGCGAGGAGGCCCTGAAGCGGGTGGAGGAGATCACCGGCAAATCCCTGGAGTTCGTCCGGGGAGATATTCGGGACGAAGCCCTGCTGAAGGAGGCGCTGGAGGGTTCCGACGCCGTGATCCATTTCGCCGGGCTCAAGGCGGTGGGCGAGTCGGTGGCCAAACCCCTGGAGTACTACGACAATAACGTCCACGGCACCCTCTGTCTCCTGCGGGCCATGGACGATCGGGGAATCCGCCGCATCGTCTTCAGCTCTTCGGCCACGGTCTACGGCGACCCGGAGTACCTTCCCCTGACCGAGTCCCATCCCCTGCGCACCACCAATCCCTACGGCCAGACCAAGCTGGTGATCGAAGAGATCCTGCGGGACCTCTACCGGGCCGATCCCCGCTGGGCCATCGCCATCCTCCGCTATTTCAATCCCGTCGGCGCCCATCCCAGCGGCCGCATCGGCGAGGATCCCCGGGGCATCCCCAACAATCTCATGCCCTTCATCACCCAGGTGGCCGTGGGCAAACGCCCCTACCTCTCGGTCTTCGGCGACGACTACGAGACTCCCGACGGGACCGGTGTGCGGGACTACATCCACGTGGTCGATCTGGCCCGGGGGCACCTCAAGGCCCTGGAGAAACTGGACCGTCTAGGATGCGAGGCGATCAATCTGGGTACCGGCAAAGGCTACAGTGTCCTGGAGGTGGTCGACGCCTTCGCCAAAGCCTCCGGCCGGGAGGTCCCCTATCGAATCATGCCCCGACGCCCCGGAGACATCGCCGCCTGCTACGCCGACCCCTCCAAGGCCCGGGAACTCCTGGACTGGGAGACGGCATACGAACTTCCCCGGATGTGCGAAGACAGCTGGCGCTGGCAGGAACAAAATCCCGACGGGTACCGATCCTGACCCGCTCCTCATAAGGGAACGCATCCCCCGCTCGCGATCAACCGGAAATGCGGAAGGAACCTCTCCCCCGTTCCCCCGAACGATCCAAACACAATCTCCCCTTCCGCCGGATCGAAATTCCCGATTTCCCTTCGCAAACATGCCCCCGGCAACGCCATGCTCGTCTCCCGACAGATCTTCTCCGCCGGGATCCCCACGACATAGAGCGATCCGCTCTTCTGCTAAAATACTTTTCAGATTCCACCCGGTTCCGCCCGGTTGAAGGAGCTTCCATGCAACACCTCGTCGATACCGACCAGCTGAGTCTCGATCAGATCCGGGCGATTTTCGAAGATGCCCGGCGTTTTCAGCGGAAGCTCCCGCCGCCGCTCCTGCGGGGAAAACTCCTCTTCACTCTCTTTTTCGAAGCCTCCACCCGGACCCGCAGCTCCTTCGAAGTGGCGGCCAAGCGCCTGGGGGCGGAGATCGTCCACCTCGACCCCTCCCGAAGCTCCACCAAAAAAGGCGAAACCCTCGAAGACACCTTCGCCAATCTCTGCGCCATGGAGCCCGACGGGGTGATCATCCGCCACAGCGAAAACGACACCCCCTCCCGCCTGGCGGAGATGGAGATGGTCCCGGTGATCAACGCCGGAGCGGGCAACTACGCCCATCCCACCCAGGCGCTCCTGGACCTCTACACCCTCTGGGAGTGGTTCGAGGGAGAGCTGGAGGGGCGCAAGGTCGCCATCGTCGGGGACATCGTCAACTCCCGGGTCGCCGCAAGCGATATCCGCCTCTTCCGCCGCTTCGGCCTGGAGCTCCATCTCGTCGCCCCCAAGCCCTTCATGCCCCTCACCGAGCTCCCCCGCCACGAAAAGCTGGAGGAGATCCTCGACGAGGTGGAGGTGATCATCAGCCTCCGGGCCCAGCTGGAGCGCCACAAAAAGCCGATCTTCGAGGATTACGCCGAATACGCCCGCCACTACTGCATCACCGAAGAGCGGCTGGGGGAACGGGGGATCCTCATCATGCACCCCGGACCCGTCATGCGCAACATCGACATCTCCGACGCCATCCTAGACGACCCCCGCTGCATGGTCCTCGACCAGGTGCGCAATGGCGTCTACGTCCGCATGGCCGTGCTCAAGCTGCTGCTCCTGGACTCCAAGAAGTATGAAGCCGAACGCTGAGAGCGAAGAGCGAAAGGCTTTCCCCTCTTCGACGGTCTCTTATGCGATGGTATGACCGGGAAGCGGGCTTCCGCCGCATCGACCGGCTGGGGGCGGAAGGAGAGGATTTTCTCTTTCTCCTCTCCTACGACCGCTCCCGCATCTACGCCGAACCCCTCGACCGCCTGACTCCGGGACTCTTCTACCGCCTCGACGACTGGCAGAACTACACCCCCCGCCCCGTCGCCCCGCCCCGGATCTTCCGGGCCGATCCCCTCCCCTACGCCCGCTACCGGGAGGCGATCGGGCGGGTGCAGGAGGAGATCCGCGCCGGCAACACCTACC
>CAZGGT010000116.1:0-2626 GCA_964525335.1 uncultured Nitratifractor sp.
CCCTTCGGCATCCAACTCACCCGCGGCTTCCTCCCCTCCGACCTGGAACCCGAAGACCTACCAAAATATGAAGCCCTGGAGCGGCTGGGCGCCCTGGAGAGGGATGAGCGGGGGCTACTGAGGCTCCGCTCCCTCTATCGGGTGGGACGGCTCTGGATCGGCAAGGAGGGCAAGGGCTTCGTCGAGGGGGAACACAAAGAGGATAAAGACCTCCTCATCGAACCCAAGGACCTCGGCGACGCCAAGAACGGCGACGAGGTGGTGGTGAAGCGGATCATCGCCCGGCGGGGACGGGCGGCGGCCAAGGTGGTGCTGGTGACCCGCCCCGAGGCGGTTCGTCTCATCGGCTATACCCACCGGGAGGAGAATGGCGACTTCACCGTCCTCCATATCAAAACCGCCCAGCCCATCGCCGCCGAGATGCCCGGTATGGACCTCAAAGCCTTCAAGCTCGGCACCGTGCTCCTCATCGACGCCCTGAGCTCCCGGGTCCTCGAAGTGCTGGGGCACCTGGGGGACCCCCGGGTCGACGAACGCATCAGCCTCCTGCTCTACGAGCGGCGGGACGACACCTTCCCCCCCGACTGCGTGGAGCAGGCCCTGAAGATCCCCGCCTCCGTCCTCCCCGAGGAGATCGAAGGGCGCGTCGACCTGCGGCATCTCCCCTTCTGCACCATCGACCCGGTCACCGCCAAGGATTTCGACGACGCCATCTACCTGGATCTCGAGCGCCACATCCTCTACGTCGCCATCGCCGACGTGAGCCACTACGTCCCCTACTTCAGCCCCATCGACAAGGAAGCCAAGCTCCGGGGCTTCACCACCTATCTCCCCCACAAGGCCTTCCCGATGCTTCCCCGGGAGCTGAGCGAAAACATCTGCTCCCTCAAACCCCACGTCGACCGCCTCGCCTTCGTGGCCAAAATCACCCTCGATCCCAAAACCCTCCAGCCCCTGAAGGAGGAGTTTTTCGAGGGGGTCATCCACTCCAGGCGCCGCTTCAACTACGACGAGATCGACGCCATCCTGGAGGGGAAACGGACCCATTTCAGCGAAACGGAGCAAAAGATCCTCGACTGGCTTCTTCCCCTCCAGAAGATGACGGTCCGCCTCCGGAAGCAGCGGCTCAAAAAGGGCTTCGACTTCCGGACCGACGAGGTGAAGCTCGCCATCGACCCCGAACACGAGCTCAAAGAGACCACCATCGAGACCGGCACGCCCGCCCACAGTCTCATCGAGGAGTGTATGCTCCTGGCCAACAAAGCCGCCGCCCGGCGCTTCAGCGGCGACGGGGACGCCATCTTCCGGATCCACGAAGCGCCGGAGATGGGTAAGATCGAAGAGCTCCTGGAGCAGCTGGCCACCGTGGGGATCTTCGTGGAGACGGACGAAGAGGCGGAGGCGGGCACCATCATCCGCGCCATCCAGAAGGAGGCCGCCGCCCAGGGGATCGAGGCGGAAGTGGACGCCCTCATCATCCAGAGCCTGCGCCGGGCCAGCTACTCCCCCTTCAACGTCGGCCACTTCGGCCTGGGCTTCAAGAAATACAGCCACTTCACCTCCCCCATCCGCCGCTACTCCGACCTGATCCTCCACCGCCTCATCAAGGCGGAGCTCCGGCAGGACAAAGAGCGCCACGAGTACCTCCTGCGCAACATCGAGCCCCTCTGCGTCCGGGTCAGTGAACTGGAACGCAACGCCACCAAGGCGGAGTGGGACTTCCGGGACCGGAAATTCGCCCGCTGGGCCCGGCGCCATCTCGGCCGGCGCTTCCCCGCCCAGATCGTCGAGATCGACCCCGACGACCCGGCCAGGGGAGCCAAGGCGATCCTGGAGTGCGAGATGGAGGGGATCGTCGTCACCCTCAAGGCCCACGACGCCCTCCTCTTCGACCGCATCGAAGTGGAGCTCGAAGAGGCCAACATCGCCCAGGCGGTGATCCTGGCGAGCCAGACGGGGAAACCGGAGAAAGAGGAGGTGGAGCTATGAGTCGTTCGCTGGAGACATCCAATCGTGTTACGTGTTACGTGTTACGTGTTACGAAAGAATGGGGTCGCCTCTGGCGACGACTTCAAGAAAAGACGTTGCAAAGCAACGCCCACCGAAACTTTTCACTTTTCACTCTTCACTCTTCACTCAAAAAAATCTACCCACTACCCACTACCCACTACTCACTCATGTTATTCGATCGGAGGTCGGATAGCATGTATCAAAGAGAATTCGACCAACGCCTTCAAAACGACCTTCCCCGCGCCGTGCTCCTCTACGGGGACAACGCCTACCTCATCGACCACTACCTGGAGCTCTACAAAAAACGCCTCGACGCCTCCGAATCGATGCTGACGATGTACCACGACGAGTACGACTTCGAACGGGCCAAAGGGTATCTCTCCCAAAGCTCTCTCTTCGGGGGGACCAACCTGCTGCTGCTGCGTCGGGAGAAAAAGCTGCCGAAAAAGGAACTCGATGCTCTGGTGGAGCTCACCACCCGCAACAGCGACAACTACCTCCTCTTCGCTTTCACCGGCGAGGGGCGGGACGCCAAGGCGATGCAGAGCAGTTTCACGGAGAAAAAGGGGGGAGTGTGGGTACGTTTCTTCGAACCCAACCCCCGGGAGGGAGTCAC
>CAZGGT010000117.1:0-18457 GCA_964525335.1 uncultured Nitratifractor sp.
GACGGCGGCTTCGGGAGATGATGCCCTGGATTCAGGCCAACAAAATCGTCAACCAGGACGAGAACTGATCTTTCGTCCCGCTTCACCGCATCTTTGCGGGATGGGGGCGGTCAGCTACTATTTGTAGCCTCCCTTCCCCAAGCCCGCAAATCTACGGCAAATCGGGACGAAATCTTCAGTTCTCTTCATAATTCGTCCGATTCCTTCAGTTTCTTTTTTCCCTTGTCACATTCTATTTTTCAGGATGGAATCGGTCAGCTACTATTCGTAGCCTCCCTTACCCAAACCCGCAAATCTACGGCAAATCGGGACGAAATCTTCAGTTCTGTTCATAATTCGTCCGATTCCTTCAGTTTCTTTTCTTGTCGCATTCCATTCTCATTTTTCTATTTCCCTGCCAATAATCTATAGCTTCCGTTATTTTCGTCCATCTTGGTGTCGGAAACGACGTTTCCGACCTACGGCCTTTTTTCCGTTTTTTCGTAATGTTTTTCCGAAAGGCCTTGACAAATCCGTCAACCCATGTAAAATCTCTTAACTCTTAACTCTTAACTCTTAACTCTTAACTCTTAACTCTTAACTCTTAACTCTCCTCTTTTGGATAAAATATCTCCAATTTAATCGATGAAGGAAACGGGTGGCTCAAAAGAAAAGCGGGTCGGCGAAGCGGCGGGTGCAGACGAAGCGGCTTCAGCAGCGGCAGACGAAGCGACGTCGAATCGTTTGGTCCATATTCGGCGTTCTCGGACTGAGTACTCTGCTGGGGTTCGCCTTTCTCCTGGGAGGGGGTGCCGGGAAGGGAGAAGAGAGCCTCCCGGTAAAGCGGCCGAGCCAAACGGCGCTGGACCTCTCCCGGCCACAGACGCATGAATCGGCACCGATGGAGGAGGAGTATCCCCCCGAGTCCCGGGAAGAGAAGGTAGGCTTCGGCCTGGAAGAGCTGATCCGCAAAACGCGGCAGAAAGCAGCAAAGGAGGAGGTTCAAAAGTCGGCGGCTGGGCCGGAGAAGAGAACAGCCTCGGCCCGGCAGGGGAAACCCCGGCTCATTCTCATTATCGACGACATTTCCCAGCGGCGGCAGCTGGAGGCGATCCGCAGGCTTCCCTATCGCATCACCCCTTCGATCTTTCCTCCGTCCCGGATGAATGCGCGTAGCAATCTCCTCGCACAGGGGCTGCGGCACTATATGATCCACCTGCCCCTGGAGTCGGGGAGTGCGAAGATGAACCGTTTCAGCAAGACCCTGATGGTCGATGACGGTCCCCGGGCCATCGCCCGGCGGGTGGCGGAGATCCGGCGTCTCTTTCCCGCTGCCCGCTTCGTCAACAACCACACCGGCAGTGTCTTCACCTCCAACTACGGAGCGATGTATCACCTCTACGGGGATCTGAGGCGGCAGGGGTTCGTCTTTGTCGACAGTCGGACCAGCGGGCATTCGGTGGTGCGCAAGGTGGCGGCGGAGTATCACGCTCCCTATCTGGCCCGGGATGTCTTCATCGACAACGTGCAGAACCGGACCGCCATTCTGCGGCAGCTGCGCAAAGCGGTCCGCATCGCCGAAAAGCGGGGGTATGCCATCGCCATCGGCCATCCCCACCGGGCGACTTTCGACGCCCTGCGTCATGCGCGGGGAATCCTGGACCGGGTGGAGACGGTCTATCTCGACGACTTCTACCGGAGCCGATATGGACGATAGGATTCTGCCGGAGCTTCCCGAGGAGCTCCGGCGTCTCAAGAAGCCTCCGGAACGGCTCTGGTATCGGGGGGATCCGACACTGTTGCAGCGGCCCAGGGTCAGCATCGTCGGGACCCGGCGACCCTCCCTCTATACCCAGCAGACGGTACGCCGGCTGGCGGCGGAGCTGGCGCGGCGGGGGGTCGTCGTGGTCAGCGGGGGAGCGATGGGGGTCGATGCCCTGGCCCACCTGGGAGCCGGTCCGGCGCAGACCATCGCGGTCCTGGGGACCGGTGTCGATCTTCGCTATCCCGCCATCAACCGGGAACTCCTGGCCTCCATCGAGCGGGAGGGGCTGCTGTTGAGCCCCTTCGAGCCGGGATTTCGGGCGACCCGCTGGAGCTTCGTCCTGCGCAACGAGCTGGTGGTGGCACTGGGGGAGGTCCTGGTGGTTGCCGAAGCGGATCGGGAGAGCGGCTCCATGCGCAGCGCCGAGGCCGCCGGGAGGCAGGGGAGGGAGATCTGGGTTCTTCCCCATCGTCTGGGAGAGAGCGAAGGGACCAACGATCTGCTCAGAGAGGGGGCGGCCCGTCCCATTCTCTCGATCGAGGAGTTCGCCGGAACGTTCGGCCGGGTGCCCGGCACGGAGGTGGAACGGGACGAGTTTTTCTATTTCTGTCAGAAGCATCCGACTCTGGAAGAGGCGGTAGAACGCTTTGGAGCGCGGGTCTACGAAGCGGAATTGGAGGGAAAGATCTCCGTGGAGAATGGACGGGTCTCCCTGGCGTAGGGATCTGCCGCAGACCGGGAAAAGTGAGGCGCGGAACGGCTCACGCGCAGCCGGTTCGGGTGTCGTGCCTCATCGGAGGCTGGCGTTGTTCTCTTGGGCCGGTGTCGCCGCGGGGGCGGGGCTCTTCGCCTGTCCGGCGTTCTGGGAGCTGCCTGTTTTTCCCAATGTTTTGATGACCCCTTCCAGGGCGTCCTGGGAGAGGAGACCGACCTGGGCGGTGACGAAATTGCCCTGTTGATCGAGGATGATGAGGAAGGGGATGGATCCCCGCCATCCGGAACGCCGGGCGACATAGTCGATGAAGTCGAGGGCGTTTTGGTGGGGGATGACGGTGTAGTTGATTCCTCGGGATTGGACGAAAGCCTTGAGACGTTCCGCCGGGGTCCCCTGGACCTCGATGGCGACGATGGCGAGGCGATCCTTGAATTTTTTCTGAAGTTCGACGTAGTGGGGGATCGACATGCGGCAGGGAGGGCAATGGGTTCCCCAGAATTCCAGGAAGACGATTTTGCCTTTGTAGCGGTCGAAGAGGAGGCCGTTTTCGAGTCCCCGGACCTTGAGGGTCTGACCGTCGAGGGTCTTGAGGGCGAACTGGTCGCCTTCGGCGGCCTGGAGGGGGCCGAAAGCGGCGAAGAGGGCGAAAAGCAAAATCCACACTTTTTTCATTCGGTTATCCTTACGATGGTGATGCTCCATCCGCCCCTGGGGCGGATGGAAGTTTCGGGGATTATAGCACAGGAGTCCAGCGTTGGATTAACGGACGTTCAGACGAAGATCCACTCCACGATCTTGCCCACCTCGGTAGCGACGTAGCATTTGACGCCGCTCTTCTCCAGGGGCTTGCCGGGGAGGACCGCTTTTTTGAACCCCTGGGTCTCCATCTCCCGGAGGCGCTGCTGGAGCTGGGGAACCTCCCGGATCTCCCCCGTGAGGCTTACCTCCCCCAGGAAGAGGGTCCCGGCGCTGAGCTCCCGGTCCCGGAAGCTGCTGAGGATGGCGGCGATCACCGCCAGGTCGGCGGCGGGTTCGGTGATGCGGATCCCGCCGCTGACGTTGATGAAGACGTCGTAGGTCCCCAGGGGGAGGTCCAGCTTCTTCTCCAGGAGGGCCAGGAGCATCTGGAGGCGGTTGTTGTCGTAGCCGGTGGAACTGCGCTTGGGGTGGCCGTAGGCTTCGGCGACCAGGGCCTGGATCTCGATGACGATGGGGCGGCTCCCCTCCATGATGACCGTCAGGGCGGAGCCCGCCTGGAGCTTCTCCTTGTCGAAAAACTTCCCCGCCACGCCGGTGGCGTCGAGGAGGCCGTCCCGGCGCATTTCGAAGATCCCCACTTCGTTGGTGGAGCCGAAGCGGTTTTTGAAGCCCCGCAGGAGGCGGAGCTCCGAGTTGGAGTCCCCTTCGAAGTAGAGGACCGTGTCGACCATGTGCTCCAGGACCCGGGGGCCGGCGATGGAGCCCTCCTTGGTGATGTGGCCGATGATGAAGATGGGGATCTGTTTGCTCTTGGCCAGGCGCATCAGCTCGAAGGTGATGGTCCGCACCTGGGTGACGGAGCCGGGGGCCGAGGGAGTTTCGTCGGAGTAGAGGGTCTGGATGGAGTCGATGACGATGAAGTCGTAGTCGCGCCGGTCGATTTCGTTCAGGACGCTTTCGAGGTTGATTTCGCTCAGGAGGTAGAGACGTTCGTGGTTGGCCCCCAGGCGGTTGGCCCGGAGCTTGATCTGCCCGGCGGACTCTTCCCCGCTGACGTAGAGGACCTTTTTTTCGGCTTCGGCCAGGTTGCCGGCGATCTTGAGGAGGAGGGTCGATTTGCCGATGCCGGGGGAGCCTCCGATGAGGGTCAGGGAGCCGGGGACGATCCCGCCGCCGAGGACCAGGTCCAGTTCCCGGCTGCCGGAGGGGAAGCGGGTGAAGTTCTCTTCGTCGATCTCGGTGATGGGCTGGGCCTTGGCTTTGGCGCCGACGTTGCGGGAGGCGGAGCCGGTCTCCTTGAGAAACTTGATCTGCTCGGCGCTGAGCTCCACCAGGCTCTCCCACTCTCCGCAGCTGGGGCACTTGCCCATCCAGCGGGGGGTCTGGAAGCCGCAGGCCTGGCACTCGAAGAGGGTCTTCTTTTTCGCCATCTCAACTCCTGAAAAGAATTGGAAACATCATAGCATGGAAGGATAGAGACAGCGCGTTTATCTGTCAGCGTGTCATGGGAAAGGTCACAATCTACCCACTACCCACTACTCGCTACCCACTCTATTTATAGATCTCGTCCAGAATCATGTTGACGTAGTCGTTGGCCCGGAAGCGTACGAGATCGTCGGGGGTCTCCCCGGTTCCGATGTAGTAGATGGGCATTTTGAGCTCGTCGGCGATGCTGAGGATGGCTCCTCCCTTGGCGGTGCCGTCGAGCTTGGTGATGATGATGCCGTCGATGCCGATCATCTCGTCGAAGGCTTTGGCCTGGGCGACGGTGGAGCTTCCCTGGGTGCCGTCGAGGATCAGCATCTTGCGGTGGGGGGCGCCGGGGAGGGCCTTGTCGGCGACCCGGACCATCTTTTTGAGCTCTTCGGAGAGATTGGTCTGGGTGTGGAGGCGGCCGGCGGTGTCGATGATGACCCGGTCGATCCCCTTGGCGACGGCCGATTTGATGGTGTCGAAGACCACGGCGGAGGGATCGTGGCCCTGACGGGTGGCGACGATGGGAACGTCGAGCTTTTCCGCCCAGCGGCTCAGCTGTTCGATCGCCGCGGCCCGGAAGGTGTCTCCGGCCCCGAGGATGACGCTTTTGCCCTCCTTTTGGTAGTGGCGGGCGAGCTTGGCGATGGTGGTGGTCTTGCCGGCGCCGTTGACCCCGATGATCATCTCCACGAAGGGGGAGTGTTCGTCGGGATCGATCCAGCGGGCCTCATACTGGAAGACGGTGATGAGGGAGTTGAAGGCCTGGACCCGGGTGACGGTGTCGGGCAGTCCCTCCAGGAGCCGTTCGATCAGCTCGTAATTGACGTCGGCTTCCAGGAGGACCTCTTCGAGTTCTTCCCTGTCGAGCTTGCTCTTTTTTTCGGGGACCACCTCCCGGATCGCTTCGTTGGTCTTACCAAACGCCTTTTTGAGAAATCCGAACATGATGGGGTCACTCCTTCGTTTTCGTTTTTTTGTCGTTGAGCTGGTCGACGATATTCTGGAGCATTTCATAGGGGACCGCCCCCTCGATGTGCATCAGATATTTACCATTTTTATAGAGGAGTGTCAATGGAAGAGGGTAGTTTTCGCCCAGGCCGTAGCGTCGGGCCAGGTAGTTTCCCAGGGCGTCGTTGTCGGGATGGTCCGAGAGAAAAAAGTTGATATCGTACCGCTCCATGAACCTTCGCAGAGCTGCATCGTCGAGATCGCTGCGGACCGGAATCCCGATGACGAACAGTGTGGTTCGGTTGGCGTTTTGAAGTTGGCTGAGGTAGGGGAGCATCCCCCGGCATGGGGGACACCAGTCGGCAAAGAGGACGATCATGACGAGGGGCTGACGGATCCGGTGGAAGCGGGCTTTGTCGGCCTGAAATTCCAGTTGGGTTTGACGCCCGTCGATGTCACGGATGGTGAACCGGTGGACGGTCGGCGGGGGAGGGGTGGGAGTCTGATGGGAAGTGGGGACCGGAGCGGGAGGGGAGGGGGTGGCGCTCGGAGGCGGGGGAGTGCGGTTGGCTTCTTCCGCAGGATGTTTTTTCCCGTCGCATCCGACGAAGAGCAGGATCGGCAGCAGCAGGAGGCTCATTCGTCTCAACAGTTTCCTCATGCTCCCCTTTCTTCCGTCGACACGGTATTCTCCCGATCCGGGTATAATCCCGAAAAATCGCGGTGATTATATCCAAAGGAGAGTAAGGAAGGGGTGGCGATGGAACTTCGGGAAGAGAAAAAGATGTTTCGTCAGGCGGCTTTGCGCTGTCTTCGCTCCATTCCCCCGGGGCGGGCGAGGATGGAGGATCGGCGTCTGCTGACCCGTTTGCGCAGCCATCTGCGGAAGCGACGGCTGCGGCGGGTTCTGCTCTATCTTCCCCTGAAGATGGAGGTGGATGTCCGCCCGCTCATCAAGGAGCTTCGGCGGAGGGGGGTCGAAGTCTACGTGCCGCTTATGGAGGGTCCAAGTTTCCGTCCGGTAAAATACAGACTCCCGCTGCGCAAACGGCGTTTCGGGATTTATGAACCGAAAAATTCAAGACAATACAGACCCGCCAAGATCGATAGCGCGGTCGTTCCCATCGTCGGGACCGATCCCACCCTGCGCCGAATCGGCTTCGGGAAGGGATTTTACGACCGCTTTTTTGAACGAGAGAAACGACAGATCGAAGAGATTATATTTTTGCAACGCCGGCTTTGTCGGGCTTCCCGGGTTTTGACGGAAGCCCACGATGTGCGGGGGGACATCCTGATCGCCGGACGTCCCCCCTGTCGGGGATTGGAGCACAAAAGCCGGGGGGAGAACCCCTCCGCTCTTGGATAGTGCTTTGTTCGTATCCGGCGTGCCCCTTTTCCCGGTCTTGGTTGCAGGGTTTTGTCCAAAAAAAGGAACAGGACGATGGAGATGACATGGGGGGCTCTGGCCCTGATTCTGGGAGCGGGGGCCGGCTTTTTCGCCGGCCGTCTCTCCCTCTCACGGCGCTTTGACTATCTGCGCCTGGAGGCGGAAGCCAAGGCGAAAGCGATCGAACAGGAGGCGGAGAAACTTCTGCGGGAAGCGGAGGTGGAGCGTCGCCGTCAGGAATTGGAACTGGAACAACGCTTCAACGAGCGCCTGGCGGAAGTGGAGAAGCGAAACCGCAACCTCATTCTCCGGGAGCGGGAACTGGAGACGGAGCGGGAGCGGCTCCACCAGAAAGAGAGTGAACTCGACGAACGCCGCCGACAGATCGAAAAGCTGGAGGCGAAGCGCCGGGAACGGGTGGAGGCGGACCTCCACCGGCTGGAGAACCTCGCCTCCATGACCCGGGAAGAGGCCCGGGAGTTTCTGATCCAGAAAGTGGAGGAACAAAGCGCTTCGGAGCTGGCGGCGGTGGTCCGTAAGCGCGTCAAGCTGGCCGAAGACGAAGCCCAGCGCCGGGCCAACTACATTCTGGCCCAGGCGACGACCCGCTACGCCGGGGAGTTCGCCGGGGAGCGCCTCATCAATACCATCACCCTTCCCACCGACGATCACAAGGGGCGGATCATCGGCAAAGAGGGCCGCAACATCAAAGCCCTGGAACAGCTGCTCGGTGTCGATATCATCATCGACGAGACTCCCGGCGTGATCGTGGTCAGCAGTTTCAACCTCTACCGACGGGCCATCGCCACCCGGGTCATCGAACTGCTGGTCGCCGACGGACGCATCCATCCGGGACGCATCGAAGAGGTCCACGCCAAGGTCCAGGAGGAGTTCGAACAGACCCTCTACGAAGAGGGAGAGAACGTCCTCATCGATCTGGGGCTCTTTCCCATGCATGAAGAGCTCATCAAGCTTCTCGGAAAGCTCAAATACCGCGCCAGTTATGGTCAGAATACCCTGGCCCATTCTCTGGAAGTGGCCCGTCTGGCCCGGGTCATGGCGGCGGAGATGGGGGGCGACGAGAAGCTGGCGATGCGGGCGGGGCTGCTCCACGATATCGGCAAGGCCCTGACCCAGGATTTCGGCGGCAATCATGTCGATCTGGGAGCGGAGCTCTGTCGAAAGTACAAAGAACATCCCACGATCATCAACGCCATCTACGCCCACCACGGTCATGCGGAACCCGACAGTGTGGAGAGTGCCGCCGTCTGTGCCGCCGACGCTCTGAGCTCCGCCCGCCCCGGAGCGCGCCGGGAGGTGCTGGAGAGTTTCACCCGCCGGGTCAAGGAGATCGAGGAGATCGCCCGGGAGGAAGAGGGGGTGATGCATGCCTATGCCATCAACGCGGGGCGGGAACTGCGGGTCTTCGTGGATGCCGGAGCGATCGACGACAACCGGGCGGCCCGGATGGCCCATGAGATCGCCACCCAGATCGAAGAGCGGGTCCAATATCCCGGGGAGGTGAAGGTGACCGTCATTCGGGAGACGCGGGCGGTGGAGTACGCCCGCTGAGATTCAACCGTTTCTAAACATAGCTTGCGCTAGAATTGTTTCGTTATAAATTCCCGAGCAGAGTAAGAGTATAAAAAGGAAAGAAAGCGATGACCGACCGTATCAAGGCACATATCAGGATGGAAGAACGCTACGAAGGACTGAGCCTCACCTATGGGGACAATCCCGAACTCAAAGAGAAGGTAATGGAGGCCATCGAGGCGGTGAAGAAAGAGACGGGTCTGGAGCCCGACATCTTCGGCAATCCCGCCAAGGACCACCCCGAAAAGGAGGGGGTCTACCTGGAGTTTCACGAGGATGCCCAGAGGGAGGCCGGAGAGTTTTTCGAGCGGATACTGCATCGTCTGGGCATTACCTGCGAGAAGGAGGATTGATGCGCGGCGTTCTGCTGATTTTGCTGACGTTCGGCTGGCTTTGGGCCGCTGCTCCGACGGTCGTCCTCAAGACGACGGAGGGGGAGATTACCCTCCGGCTCTTCCCCAAGGCGGCGCCCCTGGCGGTGGAAAATTTCACCAGGCTGGCGAAAAAGGGGTACTACGACGGCACCATCTTCCACCGGGTGATCAAGGGTTTCATGATCCAGGGGGGAGATCCCACCGGTACCGGCCGGGGCGGGCACTCCATCTGGGGCAAAGAGTTCAAGAACGAGTACGCTCCCAATCTGGTTTTCGATCGTCCCTATCTCCTGGCGATGGCCAACCGGGGTCCCAATACCAACGGAAGCCAGTTCTTCATCACCGTCGCGCCGGCCACGTGGCTCAATGGCGGCTACACGATCTTCGGCGAGGTGGTCAAGGGACAGAAGGTGGTCGACAAAATCGACCGTGTACCCACCGGTCCCGGTGATCGCCCTCTCAAAGAGGTCAAGATTCTCAAAGCGATTGTCAAGTAGATGGATCTCGATGCCCTCCGGGCCGAGCGACGGAAATGGCTGGAGTGGAAAAACATCGCTCCGCTCGTCGAAGCGGTGGAGGCCCTTCCCGACCCGGTAGTCACGAAGCGGAGCTTCGGCGATCTGGTCACCGCGGAGCTCGATCCCGACTATGAGGCACGCTATGCCGATCGGATCGAGAGGGTGGCCCGGAGCCTCATGCCCTGGCGCAAGGGTCCTTTTCGTCTGGGGGAGCTGCTGATCGACAGCGAATGGCAGAGCCAGATCAAATACAACCTGCTCGCCCCCCATTTCGACCTGCGGGAGAAGGTGGTCGGGGATATCGGCTGCAACAACGGCTATTATCTCTACCGGATGCTGGCCGAGTCGCCGGCGAAGCTTGTGGGATTCGATCCTTCGGCACTCTACGCCACCCAGTTCCGCTTTTTGGAACGCTTCTTCCGAAGCGGAATCCTCTACGAGCTTCTGGGGGTGGAACACCTGCCCTTTTACGAAGAGCCTTTCGACGTGCTCTTCTGCCTGGGAGTTCTCTACCATCGCCCCGATCCCGTCGGAACCCTCAAAGCGCTGAAAAAAGGGCTGAACAAGGGGGGAGAACTCTTCCTCGATACCTTTATGATCGAAGGGGAGGAGGAGATCTGCCTCACCCCGGCGGGCCGCTATTCCAAGATCCCGAACATCTACTTCATCCCCACGGTCCCCGCCCTGAAAAACTGGTGTCACCGGGCGGGATTCGAAGAGGTGGAAGTCCTGGAAATCCGCAGGACCGATGTGCAGGAACAGCGCAAAACCGAATGGATCGCCACCCAGAGCCTGGAGGATTTCCTCGATCCGGCGGACCCCACCCGGACGGTGGAGGGCTATCCGGCGCCGGTACGGGTCTACCTTCGCGCCCGATGCCCGTGAGCTTTCCGCGGAACAACAGGGTTATAAAATAGCCAATCAACCCTGAAGAAGAGTTTTATTTTTAAATAAGCATGCTTTCGGTATAAATACGCTATGTAATGAGGGGTTCCGCCACAAGAAAGCCCATAAAACGGCTTCTCTCAACAATTTTTGAATGGACATGTGACCGCGAATGAGGATACTGACGGTAGGATTTGACGAAGAGTTTGCCAAAGAGGTCGAAAAAGAGATCGGAAAATATTTCATCTGTATCGTCGACAGTGCGCTCGACCTCTACGATGCGAGCAATTTCACCTACTTTCGCCACTACGAACTGATCATCATCGTGGATGAGGGGGTCCAGTTTTCCCTGGAGCGTTATGTCCACGAGATCAAGAAGAAGAAAAAAGAGACCAAGATCATTCTCCTGACGGAAAAGCCCGAAAACCAGCGGGCTTTTTTCGCCCTGGGAGTGGACGACGTGGTCTTCAACCACATCTACGAGCCCGACCTGATCGCCGCACGGGTCCTGGCCAATATGCGCAATCTCTACGGTACCAAAGTCGATATCGGAAAGCTCTGTATCGACATCGTCAACAAAAAGATCGAATACGACGACAAGATCGTCTCCCTCAACGGCAAGACCTTCGACATCCTCGCCTACCTGGCCCTCCGCAAACAGCGGGTTTTTTCCAAGGACGAGATCATCAACGCCCTCTGGGAAGAGCCCGAGTACGTCAGCGACAACACCGTCGAAGTGGCCATCAACCAGATCCGCAAGCGCCTGCGGAGCATTCTGGGCTTCCAGGTGATCCACACCGTCCGTCGAAGAGGGTACAAATTCTCCTACTGAATTGGGCCGCCGGCTCTTCGTCCATTTGAAGCTTGAAGCGAAGAGCAGAGAGCTTGGAGCGGCATGGTTTGTGTCCGGGGAGATTCGGGGCTGAAGCTACCGCCTCGTAGGAGTGGGTAGTGCGTAGAGGGTAGAATTCCGGCCTCTGGCCGGAAAGTTAAAAGTGAAAAACGAAGAGTGAAAAGTTTTGGTGGCGTTGCGCGGCAACGCTTTGTTTGACGTAGGTCGGGAACGTTGTTCCCGACATGAACCAGCATCTTGTCTCTGGAGTATCTCGGGCTTCGCCCGTGATCTTCGGGGCTGAAGCCTCCGCTTCCAAAGAGGTTCCGTTTGCCAGGTTTTGGAGCCGGAGGGCTTTGCCCCCGCCGCAGGGTAGCCCAGATACTGTCACGGTTTGGTATTTGAAGAAAAGCGGAAAGCGGAAAGCTTAGAGCGGAGAGCTTAGAGCAGCATAGTTCGTGGCCGGGGATTTTCGGGGCTGAAGCCTCCGCTTCCAAAAGGGATCGTGACGGATGCCGTTTGTCAGATCCTGGATTCGGAGGGCTCCGCCCCCGCCACAGGAAAGTTCCGGAAGTCGGAACCCGTTATCCGCTTTTCGCTTTTCGCTTTCCGCTCTCAGCTCCAAGCTCTCTCCCCGCTCTCTCCTCAAAACATATCCGGCAATACATCATGCGGGGTCGGGTGCCGTGAGGCCGGAGCGCTGGGGCGGGGTGCCCGGTAGTGGCGTACGGGGGCGGTACGGGGTTTGGCGGCGGGTTTGTGCTGCCGGATCTCTTTGCGGATCCGTTTACGCTGCTCCTTCAGAAGTTTTTTGACCTGGCGGGTGCGCTCCTGCTGTTTTTTCCGCGCGAGGGCCCGGCGCTTTTTCTCCTTGGCCAGGAGCTCGGCCCGCTGTTCGGGGGTGAGATTGGGTTGGAGCCAGCCCAGATCCACCAGATCGTCGACGATGCCCCGGAAGGTGGGAACGGCGGATTGTGAGGCGAAATATTTGTGGTATTTGCTCGCCTCGATGACCAGGACGCCGATTTCGTAGCGGTGTCCTTTGTCGTCGTCGGCAAATCCGAAAAAGGAGCTGTTGTAGCGGCGGACGTAGTGGCCGTGTTCGGCGATATGGGCGGTACCGGTCTTGCCGCCGATCTCCAATCCCGGATAGCGCGCCGCGACCCCGGTGCCCTCCCGGACTACTTTTTTGAGGATTTCTTTCATCTCCCGGGCGGTTCGGGGGGAGAGGACCCGGCGGGTGAGACCGGATTCTTTGAGGCGGAACTTTCGCCCGTCGTAGGCTTCCAGGTGGTCGACGATCCGGGGAGCGACGAGGACCCCGTCGTTGTTGAAGACATTGTGGGCCTGCAAAAGCTGGATGAAGGTCGCCTGCATTCCGTAACCGTAGGCCTGGTTGGCCCGGTGGGGCTTTTTCTCCAGGATCCGGGCGGATTTGATCCGTCCGGGGAGCTCCCGGGAGAGGTCGATGCCGGTGCGTCGTCCCAGACCGAAGGCCTGCAGTCCGTCGTGAAACTCTTTCCCCGTCAGGCGCCAGGCGATCTGGGAAATCCCGATGTTGGAGGAGTGGACGATGATGTCGGTGGCGGTGAGGGAGTCGAAGGCTTCGTCGTCGGTGATCTTTTGGCGTTTGCTGATGTAGAAGGGGCCGCCGTTGTAGGTCTTGAACCAGGTTTCGGGGGTGACCCGTCCGTGGTCCAGGGCGATGGCGAGGGTGAGGGGTTTGATGACCGATCCGGGTTCGTAGGGGTACTCGGTAAATTTGGGTTGGAGTTTGGAGATATCGTCGAGGGTGATGTGGGCGGGATCGTAGCGTTCGCTGCTGGCCAGGGCGCGGATTTTCCCGGTGCGACTCTCCATCACCGCGGCGATGACCTCTTTGGCTCCGGTTTCCTTTTTCATCCGGTCCACGGTCGCCTCGACCCGTTTCTGGAGGGCGAGGGGGATGTTGAGGTGGAGGGAGTAGCCGTCTTTGCGGGGGATGCGCTCGCTGCTTTTGTTGCGGATGATGGTGCCTCCCACATCCCGCATTCCCCGGACGAGGCCGTTTTGGGTTTTGTTGAGGTACTTTTCGTAGCGTTTTTCCAACCCTTTTACCCCGAAGATTTCGCTGTACCGGCCCACATTTTTGGCCCGGACGTAGCCCAGGACGGGGGTGAGGGTATCCCGGAGGGGAAACTCCCGCCGTTCGCCGTTTTCCACGATATCCAGGCCGTAGAGCGTCTGGACTCCACGGTGGTTGAGAAAGGCGCGGAAGACTCCCAGGCGCCGGAGTTTGCGGGCGAGGATCTTGAGCTGGATGGCGGTGGAGGCGTCGATGGTTTTCCCGAGGGTGACGAAGCCCTGTCTGGGGCGTCCCTTTTTATCGAGAAAGGCTTGTCGCACCTCCGCTTCGTCCATACCGCTGTAGATGGAAAAGAGGCGGATGAAGAGCTCCTTCTTTTCGGGGACGATGCTGCGGGCGTGGACCGTCGCCTCGTAGGTTTTGTTGGAGCGGCTGAGGGTGTAGGCGTCTTTGGAGAGAATGGCGCCCCGCAGGGCCCGATCGTGGATCACGGCGGTATGGGGCGGGAGGTGGCGATCGGAACGCAGGGTGCCGAGCACCGAACCGAGAAAGCCCAAGAGGAGCAGGACCATCAGGAGGAAGAGCACGAGAAGCTTGATGCTCCGTCTGCTGAGAAACTGCGTATGGTTCATCCCGATACTCTGTCCTTCATTCGGCGATTTTCCGGCGTGGAGCTTCGGCCGTTCTCTCCGGTTCAGGGGAGGGCCGACGGCGAAATTTTCATATTTTAGTGAAATCTCTCTTCAGATTGACTATAATTCCGGGAATTGATACTATTTAATAAAAAGCCAGGATCGGAATGTCGGACAAAGCCCTGTTTTATGCCGTATGTGCCTTCTTTGCCCTCTCGCTGGTCCTGACCTATTCCCTTTCGACCTTCACGGTAATGTATTACGGCTATGGGGACTTTCACTTTTTTCTCCGACAGCTGACGGCGATTCTCCTCGGAATCGCCATCATGGTGGGGCTCAGCTGGCTCGATCCCGACCGATGGTTCGTCCGTCTGGGCTTTCTCCTCTTCATCGGCTCTTTTTTGGCGATGGCGGCGATGCCCTTTCTTCCCGAGAGCCTGGTCAAGACGGTTCTGGGGGCCAAGCGATGGATCCGTCTGGGGCCTCTCTCCCTGGCTCCGGTGGAGTTTTTCAAGGTCGGTTTCGTCTTTTTCATCGCCTGGAGCTTTTCCCGCAAGCTCATCCACCACGGCCGACTCTCCCTCTGGCGGGAGTTTCTGGTGCTCATGCCCTATCTCGTCGTTTTCGCCATCGCCGTGGTCCTGATCGCCATTTTTCAGAAAGACCTGGGGCAGGTGGCGGTTCTGGCGGCGACGATGCTGATCCTGACGATCATGGCGGGGCGGAGCCTGCGCTTTTTCTTCGCCTCGGTGCTCCTGGGGCTGGTGGGGCTGGTGGCTCTGATCCTCATCGCGCCCCACCGGATGCATCGGATCAAGAGCTGGTGGTCTACGGTCCAGGACAACTTCCTGAGCTTTTTTCCCGCCGACATGGTGGAGAAGCTCCGGGTTCCCGAGGTTCAGGAGCCCTACCAGATTTCCAACTCCCTCAACGCCATCTACAACGGCGGCTGGCTCGGCCAGGGGCTGGGGAACGGCCAGTTCAAGCTGGGCTATCTGAGCGAGGTCCACACCGACTTCATCCTGGCGGGAATGGCGGAGGAGCTGGGATTCATCTCCCTGGTGGCGGTGGTGGGACTGCTCATCTTCATCGTCTTCCGCCTGCTGCAGATCGCTTCGCGGCTCAATCAGCCCGCCTATTACCTCTATACCGTCGGGGTGGCGCTGCTGATCCTCTTCGCCTTCGTGGTCAACAGCTACGGGATCGCCGGGATCACCCCCATCAAGGGGATCGCCGTTCCCTTTCTCAGCTACGGGGGATCCCAGATCCTGGCGGGATCGGTGGCCATCGGGATGGTGTTGATGGTCTCCAAAAAGATCGAACAGAAACCAAGGAGGCGCCATGGGTAGCATCGTGATGACGGGAGGCGGGACCGGCGGCCATCTGGCCATCGTCCGGGCGGTCAAGGAGGAGCTCGGGGACCGGGAGCTGGTCTACATCGGATCGGTGGGCGGGCAGGACCGCCGGTGGTTCGGAGAGGACGAGGATTTCGCCGCCCGCTACTTCCTGGAGACCCGGGGGGTGGTCAACCAGGGGCTCTGGGGCAAATTCTACTCCCTGGGGCTTCTCGTCCAGGCGATTCGCCGCAGCATGGCGCTCCTCGACGAGCACGACGCCCGGGTGGTCTTCTCGGTCGGAGGCTACTCCGCCGCCCCGGCGGCCGTCGCCGCGATCCTCAAAGGGATTCCCCTGGTGATCCACGAGCAAAACGCCGTCCCCGGCACCCTCAACCGCACCCTCCGCCCCTACGCCAAAGCCTTTCTCTCCTCCTACGACGAGGCGAGCCCCGTTACCGCCTATCCCGTCAAGTCGGTCTTTTTCGAAAAGGCGCGGGTGCGGGAGGAGCTGCGGAGCGTTCTCTTCATCGGCGGTTCCCAGGGGGCGGTGGCCCTCAACACCCTGGCCCTGGAGCTGGCCCCGGCCCTGAAAGAGCGGGGGATCGCCATCCTCCACCAGGCGGGGGAGCGCAACATCGAAGCGGTCCGCTCCGCCTACGAGGAGATGGGGATCGAGGCGGAGGTCTTCGGCTTCAGCGACCGGATCCCCGAGTACATGGAGCGGGCCGACTTCGCCGTGGCCCGGGCGGGGGCTTCGACCCTCTGGGAACTGGCGGCCAACGGTCTGCCGACCCTCTTCGTCCCCTATCCCCACGCCGCCGGGGACCACCAGTACCACAACGCCCGCTTCCTGGCCGAGCGCCACCTCGCCTGGGTGCTTCGGGAGTCGGAGCTGGAGCCGGGCAAGGTCCTGGACCCTATGAAGCAGGATCTCTCCGTCGTCAGCCGGGGGCTCATCGACTTCACCCCCCGGGAGGGGAGCCGGAAGATCGCGGAGCTGTTGGAAGAGTATGTATGAGGGTTGAGTATTGAGCGTTCAGCGTTCAGTGTTCGGAGTTGAAAAGAGGGGAGGGGGCGCTTTCGGGGCCTTCCTGTCAAGCCATTTTCGCTAAAATATCCCCAATTTTCGACTGAGGAACATCAGCCATGGATATCCGCAAACTCTTTCTCGACTATTTCGCCTCCAAGGGCCACCAGGTAGTGCCCAGCTCTCCCCTGGTTCCCGACGATCCGACCCTGCTCTTCACCAACGCGGGGATGGTGCAGTTCAAGAGCATCTTCACCGGCGAGGCGCCGACGCCCGAGCCGCCTCGGGCCACCAGCTCCCAGACCTGCATCCGCGCCGGGGGCAAGCACAACGACCTGGACAACGTCGGTTACACCGCCCGCCACCACACCTTCTTCGAGATGCTGGGCAACTTCAGCTTCGGCGACTACTTCAAGAAAGAGGCCATCGCCTACGCCTGGGAGTTCGTCACCTCTCCCGACTACCTGGGGCTCCCGGTGGAGAAGCTCTGGGTGACGGTCCACGAGAGCGACGACGAAGCCTACGACTTTTGGAAGGCCCACATCTCGGAGGATCGCATCAAGCGCTTCGGGGACAAGGACAACTTCTGGCAGATGGGCGACACCGGCCCCTGCGGCCCCTGCAGCGAAATCTTCTACGACCAGGGGGAGGAGCACTTCCACGGCCCCGAGGATTACATGGGGGGCGACGGCGACCGCTTCCTGGAGATCTGGAACCTGGTCTTCATGCAGTACGAGCGGGACGGGCAGGGCACCCTCCATCCGCTCCCCCGGCCCAGCATCGACACCGGGATGGGGCTGGAGCGGGTGGTCGCCATCAAGGAGGGGGTCTTCAACAACTACGACTCCAGCCTCTTCCGCCCCCTCATCGCCAAAATCGCCGAGGTGGTGGGGCGCGAACCGACGGAAAACACCGTCGCCAGCTACCGGGTCATCGCCGACCACCTGCGCTCCACCACCTTCCTCCTGGCCCAGGGGGTCAATTTCGACAAGGAGGGGCGGGGCTACGTCCTGCGGCGGATCATGCGCCGGGCGATCCGCCACGGCTACCTCCTGGGGCTGCGGGAGCCCTTCATGCACCGCCTCGTCGACACCCTCGTGGCGCAGATGGGGGAGCACTACGACTACCTCCCCAAGCGGGCCGAAGCGGTCAAGAGCGCCATGCGGATGGAGGAGGAGCGTTTCTTCGAGACCATCGAGGCGGGGATCAAGCTCTTCGCCCAGGAGTTGGAGCGCACCACCGACACCTTCAGCGGCGAGGTGGCTTTCAAACTCTACGACACCTACGGCTTCCCCCTGGACCTGACCCAGGATATGCTCCGGGAGAAGGGGATCGAGCTGGACATGGCCGCCTTCGAGGCGAAGATGGCGGAGCAGAAGGCCAAATCCCGGGCCGCCTGGAAGGGCAGCGGCGACGCCGCCGTGAGCGGGGATTTCAAGGCCCTGGAGGAGCGCCACGGCCCCAACCGTTTCGACGGCTACGAGCTGACCGAGACCGAGAGCCGCATCGTCGCCCTGCTGGACGAGAGCTTCCGGGAGGTGGAGAGCCTCAGCGGCATGGGCTGGGTGATGCTGGAGCCCACCCCCTTCTACGCCGAGTCGGGCGGGCAGGTCGGCGACCGGGGCGAGCTGATCGTCTTCGACGGCGGCCCCAACGTCAAGGTCCTCGACACCCGCAAGTTCCACGAGCTCAACCTCTCCCTGGTCGATACCGAGGGGAGCCTCCTGCGGGTCGGGGAGACGGTGACGGCGGTGGTGGACGACTCCCGCCGCCAGATCGCCAAGCACCACAGCGCCACCCACCTGCTCCACGCCGCCCTGCGGGAGATCCTGGGCGAGCACGTCACCCAGGCGGGCTCCCTGGTGGAGGCGGAGCGGCTCCGCTTCGACTTCTCCCACCCGAAGGCCCTGAGCCCCGAGGAGATCCGCAGCCTGGAGGCCTGGGTCAACGACAAGGTCGACCGGGCCATCCCGACCCGCACGGAGGTGATGAGCCTGGAGGAGGCCAAGAAGGCCGGCGCGATGGCGCTCTTCGGAGAGAAGTACGGTGATGAAGTCCGGGTGGTGAAGATGGGGGAAGCCTCCATCGAGCTCTGCGGCGGCACCCACGTCCACAACACCGCCGAGGTGGGCCTCTTCCTCATTACCAAAGAGTCGGGCGTGAGCGCCGGCGTGCGACGCATCGAGGCGGTCTGTGGCCGGGCGGCCCTGCGGGAGGTGGAACGC
>CAZGGT010000118.1:0-4989 GCA_964525335.1 uncultured Nitratifractor sp.
GGCGGATCCCGAGAGCGTCGTCGCCATTTTCGACGTGCCCGAGCGTGGAATCCCCAACTACTCCGTCCGGATCAAGATGCAGCAGACCGGCCATGTGGTCGTCGTCGCCGAGATCGACGGCAAACTCTACAAAGCGGACAAGGTGGTCAAGGTCACCGTCGGCGGATGCGGCGGCTGATCCCTGCCCTCCTGGCTCGAAAGTGAATGAGGAACACGTTCTACCATCAACCAAAGCAAAGAATAAAGTGAAGAAAGGAAAGACCATGAGAATCAAAGCGAAATCCAAAGGCGAGATGACCGAAGTCAAAGTGATGATGAAGCATCCCATGCTGAGCTACCGCGAAGCGAAGAAGAAGGGCAAAGAGGCCAACTTCATCGTCTACGTCACCGCCAAAAACGAGGGGGATACCGTCTACGAGGTTTCCACCAGCCAGTTCCTCTCCAAAAATCCCTACATGAAGTTCTACTTCAAGGGCGGGAAAAAAGGCGAAGAAGTGGAAATCACCTGGGTCGATCTGAAGGGCAAAAGCAAGACCGGAAAGGCCAAAATCAAGTAAACGACCTGAGGGTCCATCGTCCTCAGCAAAGGAGAAACCATGAGTGCAACGATCGTCAAAGCATCCGCTCTGGCACTGATCGCCGTTTCGGTGCTTGCGGCCGGGGGGTACAACGCCCAGGCGGAGAAAGACCGGAAGGCGTTGGTGGCCTATATGGAGAAGAAATTCGCCAACCCCCTCAAGAACCGGGCACAGTTCTTCCCCTACTCCACCGACAAGGAGCTCAAGGAGAACATCAAAGGCGGCCTCAAATTCGAGGAGTTCGTCCTGGGCTCCTACGCGTTCAACAAACAGGGGAAGGCCCAGTATGACGAGATCGCCGAAATGCCTCCCTACGAGGACGCCATCGATGCGGGCGAAGAGCTCTACAACGGCACCAAGGGGATCAAGAAGTGCTTTCCCGATCCCGCCATCGCCGGAGAGTACCCGATGTTCGACGAGAAAAAAGGCGAAGTGGTGACGCTAACCGGCGCCATCAACGACTGCCTCAAGGCCAACGGCCAGAAGCCCTGGAACGCCAAAAAGGGCAAGATGGCGGAGCTGGAAGCCTATTTCGCTTATCAGAGCAAAGAGGCGGGCAAGAAGGTCGACATTCGGATCCCTTCCAAAGCCGCGGCGGAAGCCTACGAACGGGGAAAGAAAAACTACTACTCCCAGCGGGGCTACCTGAAGCTCTCCTGCGCCAACTGCCACGTGCAGGGGGCGGGGAAACGGGTGCGTGCCGAGTACATGTCTCCGTTGCTGGGACAGACCACCCACTTCCCGGTCTATCGTCTCAAGTGGGAGGGACTCGGGACCCTGGAGCGCCGCATGGGCGGCTGCAACAAGGACCAGGGGGAGAATCCCCACAAGCCCGAGAGTCCCTGGATGAAAGAGCTGCTCTATTTCATGGCCTACATGTCCAACGGCCTGCCCGTCGACGGGCCCGATATCCGCAAGTAAGGAGGGCAGGATGAAAACAGTTCAAACGATCGTCACGCTCCTGAGCCTCGGGGCCGCCCTCACGCTGAGCGCCTCGGCCGAAGAGGTCAACGCCGCGGTGGAAGAAGCGGCCAAACTCGATGTCAAGAAGGTCTGCGACGTCCGGGCCAACGGCCTGGAGAAGGTCCTGGCCGTCGCCGAGAAGTACAACCCCGAAGCGGTAAAGCTCGGTGTCGAGTTCAAGCGTCTGGGCATCACCAACAGCGTCTACATCAAGGGGCTCAAAGAGGCCGTCAAGGCCAAGAAGCCCGAAGTGACCCTGAACTACAAGAGCAAGGGCAAGGAGAAATCCAAGACCTTCAAGACCGACTACGCCGCCTGGCGGAGCTGCCACTTCGCCGTCCGGGCCCTGCAGCAGGTCAAGGAGGCCCAGTCCACCTATCGTCTCGCCATTCCCGGCGACGGATACAGCTTTTAGAGACCGGTCACTCCGGTCTCGACCCGAGTGTAGAGTAGAGTGCGGAGCCGACCCCCTTCGCTCTGTGCTCTAAGCTCTCAGCTTAGCAATCGAAAGGATTACAATGAACCGACGCGAATTTGTCTACATGATGGCGGTCCTGGGCTCCGCGCCCCTCTTCGCCAATTCCCATATGCGCCTCGCCCCCAACGGCGATCTCAAAGAGTACTACAAGCTCAAGCCCTTCGGGAACGCCCGGATCCTCCACATGACCGACTGTCACGCCCAGCTGATGCCGGTCTACTTCCGGGAGCCCAGCGTCAACCTCGGAGTGGGGGACAACTTCGGCAAGCCCCCCCATATCGTCGGCGAACACTTCATGAAGTACTACGGGATCACCGGCAACAAGCGCCTGGAGTACGCCCTGACCTGTCTCAACTTCGACAAGCACGCCGAGGTGATGGGCCGGGTCGGGGGCTTCGCCCAGCTCAAGACCGTGGTGGACTTCCTTCGGGAGAGCTTCGGCAGGGAGAAGACCCTCTTCATGGACGGCGGGGATACCTGGCAGGGAAGCTGGACCTCGCTGCAGACCCGGGGCAAAGACATGGTCGGCGCCCTGAACCTCCTGGGAGTCGACGTCTGTACCGGTCACTGGGAGTTCACCTACACCGAGCCGGAGATCCTGGAAAACCTCAAACTCCTCAAAGCCGACTTCGTCGCCCAGAACGTCAAGGTCAAAGAGGATTCCATCATGGAGGAGAAGTTCACCCCCTACGACGAGGATACCGGCTGGGCTTTCAAACCCTACGTCATCAAAAAGGTGGGCAACGCCCGGATCGCCGTCATCGGCCAGGCCTTCCCCTACACCACCATCGCCAATCCCCAGCGCTTCATCCCCGATCTCACCTTCGGGATCAACGACGGCGACATGCAGGAACTGGTGGATCTGATCCGCAAGAAGGAGAAGCCCGACGCCGTTATCGTCATCTCCCACAACGGCTACGACGTGGACAAGAAGATGGCCCAGAACGTCAAGGGGATCGACTTCATCATGGGCGGCCACACCCACGACGGCGTCCCCAAAGCCTATCCGGTCAAAAACGCCGGCGGCGTCACCTACGTCTGTAACGCCGGCTCCAACGGGAAGTTCCTCAACGTCCTCGACCTGGAGATCCGAAACGGCAAGATCAAGGATTTCAAGTTCACTCTTCTTCCGATCTTCTCCGACCTCATTCCCGAGAACCCGGAGATGAAGAAGTACGTCGAAGAGGTGCGCAAACCCTTCGAAAAGGAGCTCAACCGGGTCATCGCCACCACCGAGGTGACCCTCTTCCGCCGCGGCAATTTCAACGGCAGCTGGGACCAGATCATCTGCGACGCCCTCCGGGAGGTCAAGGGAGCCGACATCTCCCTCTCTCCCGGCTTCCGCTGGGGGACCAGCGTCATCCCCGGCCAGGAGATCACCTTCGACGACCTGGCGACCCAGACGGCGATGACCTATCCCGAGACCTATCTCAAGGAGATGGACGGCGCCACCGTCAAGATGATCCTCGAAGATGTCGCCGACAACCTCTTCAACCCCGACCCCTACTACCAGCAGGGCGGGGATATGGTCCGGACCGGCGGGATCAGTTACAAGTTCGATCCCCTGGGGACCATCGGCAACCGCCTCAGCGACATCACGCTGCTCGACGGTCGGAAGCTCGACCCCAAAAAGAAGTACAAGGTCGCCGGCTGGGCCACGGTCGGGTCCAAATCCCCCGGCGAGCCCATCTGGGAGACCGTCGAAGCCTACCTCAAGGCCCACAAGCATATCAAACAGCTCAAGGTCGATACCCCCGAGCTGGTCAACGTCAAGGGCAATCCCGGCATCACCTACAACTGCAACTGCGTCTGATCCTCCCGGCCTCGCCGGAGGCCCGGTGCCCTATGTCGAGAATCGCCGGGCGGTTTTCGACATAACGCACCCTCCGAAGGAAGCCCATGTCCACGAAAGCGAAGCGACTCAAAAAACTGATACCGACCGTAACACTTCTTGCGGCCCTGCCCCTGGCCGCCGGGTACGCCGAGGGGAAAAGGCTCTTCGAGGCGAAGTGCGCCTCCTGCCACACGGGGTATATCTCCGCCGACCGGATCAAAGAGAATTTCTTCGAGAAGGAGAACCGACTCCTGAACCTCAAAGCGCCCACCGTCAATATGCTCGCCTGGGCCGTCACCGAAGGCCCCCGGAACATCGGGGATCCCGAGGACGCCGAAATGCGCCGGGCGGAGGTCGAAGAGTATCTCCGGGAGGTCTTGGAGCATCCCGATCAGATCGAGAGCATCTGCGATGCCGACGTACGGCGCTATTACCGGGGGAAGCAGCCGGTGATCCGGCTTACCGATGCGGAGCTGGCGGACCTGGCCGCCTACCTCATGGAGTACAAGGCCCACCGCCGGGCCGGGGAAGCCCCCGTCAAACGCCATCTGGGGAAGAATTTCGATGCGAACCGGCTCCTGGCCGAAGCGGAAAAGAGCGGCAAAATCCTCATCATCGAGGCGAGTTCTCCCCATTGTCACTATTGTAAAAAAATGGACCGGGAGGTGATCCAGACTTCCGAAATCCGCCGAATACTTCAGAAGGGATTCATTCTGGCGGAGGTCAATGTGGAGGAGAGCAGGCTTCCCTTCGGGCTCGACAAGGTCTACCGAAAGATCACGCCCAGCTTCTTTTTTCTGAGCCCCGACGGAACGCTCCTGGCCCACGTTCCCGGCAGCTGGACCCGGAACGATTTCGCCCGGATGCTGGAACAGTACGCCCCAAAGGGGAAGTAGGGCCGGGGGTTTTGCTTCTTACGGTAACAGCTTCTCCGCCTTCCCGGAGAAATAAATCCCATTAATACACCCCTTACTCAAACTTGGCTATTCTAAATTCATAGTGAGGCATCACTGTAAAAACAATCGAAAAGGGGAAGAGTATGTCATTGATGAAAGCTCCTGAAAACACTCCGGTCTGGACCAACGAGGACCGCTGCAAAGCGTGCGACCTCTGCGTCTCCGTCTGCCCGGCGGGTG
>CAZGGT010000119.1:0-3100 GCA_964525335.1 uncultured Nitratifractor sp.
AGATCATGAACGGCAACAAAGCCTCCGTGGCCAAGCTCGACAAAGGTTCGGAAAGTCAAGTCGGAGTATAATGAAGTAATAATCCAAGAGGTTTTTATGGATTGAAGGTACAGAACGCAAGGAAATCGAAAATGCAGGAAATTCAAGTCAAAACCATCGAGGTGGATGGCAAAGCGGTTCCGCTCCAGGAGCTCATCAAAGGGTACAAACAGGCCAAAGAGGAACAGAAGTTCGAAAAGAAGGCCGTCAAAAAGAGGAAGCAGGAGCAGGCGCTCAAACCCTACCAGGCGGAGCTCATCAAGCTCCAGAAGCATCTGGAAGAGCATCAGCAGAAGATGATCATCCTCTTCGAAGGACGCGACGCCGCCGGCAAGGGCGGGACAATCCGCCGGGTCACCCGCTACATGAACGAAAAACACTACCGGGTCGTGGCCCTGGGCAAGCCTACCGAAGAGCAGCGCACCCAGTGGTACTACCAGAAATATGTCCAACACTTCCCCCGGGGCGGGGAGATGGTCCTCTTCGACCGCAGCTGGTACAACCGGGCGATGGTGGAACATGTCTTCGGCTTCTGCACCCCCAAAGAGTACGAAGACTTCATGAAGGGGGTCAAGGGGTTCGAGAAGGACCTCACCCGGCAGGGGACGATCCTCATCAAACTCTACTTCTCCGTCACCAAAGAGGAGCAGGCCCGCCGCTTCGAACGGCGCAAGACCGATCCCCTGCGCCAATGGAAACTGAGCGAGATCGACGTCCAGGCCCAGGACCGCTGGGACGACTTCACCAATACCAAGTACGAGATGCTCAAACGTACCCACTCCCACTACGCCCCCTGGACCGTCATCCGCTCCGACGACAAGCACAAGGCGCGGATGGAGGCGATCAAAGTGATCCTCAACAGCGTCGATTACACCGATCGCAACCCCGAGCTCGACTACGCCCTCGATCCCGAGATCGTCATCTCCGGCGCCCGGGAGATCGAGATCATGGAAGCCCAGCAACGTCGCAGCGGGAAGTTCATCGGCTGAGCCTTTCGGCGGTCGATTTCGTCACCATCACTTGTCACTCAAAACGCAACATTCAAAACTACTCTCCCCTCTTTTCGCTATAATCGCGGCAATTTACATGCAACAGAGGTTCAGATGAGCGAGAAAAAGACCCACTACGACCCCAAAGCGATCGAAAGCGACTACTACCGACTCTGGGAAGAGCGCGGATACTTCGAGATCGACGGCAACGAGGCGATCCGGGAGGAAGGCAAGACCTTCTGCATCATGATGCCGCCTCCCAACGTCACGGGCCATCTCCACATCGGCCACGCCCTGACCTTCACCCTCCAGGACATCATCGTCCGTTACAAGCGGATGGACGGCTACAAGACCCTCTGGCAGCCCGGCACCGACCACGCCGGGATCGCCACCCAGAACGTGGTGGAGAAGCAGCTCCTGGCCCAGGGCAAGACCAAGGAGGAGATCGGCCGGGAAGCCTTCCTGGAGCTGGCCTGGCAGCAGAAGAAAAACTCCGGCAACGCCATCACCACCCAGCTCCGCCGCCTGGGGGTCTCCCCCGCCTGGAGCCGGGAGCGCTTCACCATGGACGAGGGGCTGGCCAACGCCGTGAAAAAGGCCTTCAAGACCATGTACGACCAGGGGTATATCGTCCAGGGGAACTACCTGGTCAACTGGTGTACCAAGGACGGGGCCCTGAGCGACATCGAGGTGGAGTACGAGGAGCACGACGGCCGCCTCTACCACATCCGCTACCCCCTGGCCGACGGCAGCGGCCACGTGGTGGTCGCCACCACCCGACCCGAGACCTTCTTCGGCGATACCGCCGTCATGGTCCACCCCGAGGACGAGCGCTACCGGGAGCTCATCGGCAAGAGCATCCTCCTCCCTCTCATCGGCCGTGAGATCCCCATCATCGCCGACGAGCACGTCGACCGGGAGTTCGGGACCGGGGTGGTCAAAGTCACCCCCGCCCACGACCCCAACGACTACGAGGTCGGAATGCGCCACGGCCTGGAGTTCCTCACCATCTTCGACGAGAGCGGGATCCTCAACGAATTCGCCGGGGAGTTCGCCGGCCGGGAGCGTCTGGAGGCCCGGGAGGACGTGGTCAAGCGCCTCGACGAAGAGGGCTTCCTGGAGAAGGTGGAGGAGCACCGCCACCAGGTGGGCCACTGCTACCGCTGCAAAAACGTGGTCGAGCCCTACATCTCCAAACAGTGGTTCGTCAAAAAGGAGTTCGCCGCCGACGCCGTGCGCCGGGTCAACGAGGGAGAAGCCCGCTTCTTCCCCGAGCACTGGATCAACAGCTTCAACGCCTGGATGCGGGACCTTCGCGACTGGTGCATCAGCCGCCAGCTCTGGTGGGGGCACCAGATCCCGGTGATGTACTGCGACGACTGCGGCCACCAGTGGGCCTTCGAGGGAGAGACGCCGACGAAGTGTGAACAGTGCGGCAGCGAAAAGATCCACCAGGATCCCGACGTCCTGGATACCTGGTTCAGCTCCGGCCTCTGGCCCTTCAGCACCCTGGGCTGGGGCAACGGCGACGCCTTCAAGGGAGAGAAGTGGTTCGAGAGCGACATGGAGGAGTTCTACCCCAACTCCCTGCTCATCACCGGCTTCGACATCCTCTTCTTCTGGGTGGCGCGGATGCTGATGATGGGGGAGAAGCTCACGGGAGAACTCCCCTTCCCCCACATCTACCTCCACGCCCTGGTCAAGGACGAGAAGGGGGAGAAGATGTCCAAGTCCAAGGGCAACGTCATCGACCCCCTGACGATGATCGACCGCTATTCCGCCGACGCCCTCCGTTTCACCCTGGCGGTTCTGGCGGTCCAGGGGCGGGACATCAAGCTCAGCGAAGAGAAGCTGGAGCAGTCCCGCAACTTCACCAACAAGCTCTACAACGCCGCCAACTACCTGCTGATGAACGCCGAGCGCTTCGACGACCTGGAAGAGATCGAGGTGCGCACTCCCCTGGGCCGCTACATGCTCAGCCGCTTCCACCTCGCCGTCGCCGAGACCCGCCGCTACATCGACCAGTACCGTTTCAACGACGCGGCGACGACCCTCTACCGCTTCCTCTGGGG
>CAZGGT010000120.1:0-1555 GCA_964525335.1 uncultured Nitratifractor sp.
GAAAATCTCGGCCAGCATCACGATGAGGGTGAAATCCTCTTCCACCTCCGCCGTGCCGAAACTCTCGACTCCGAACTGGTGGAACTGGCGCAGTCGCCCCTTTTGGGGCCGCTCGTAGCGGAACATGGGGCCGTGGTAGAAAAAGCGATATTTCTGCCCCTGCTGGCGGTCGAGCTTGGCCTGGACGAAAGCCCGGACCACCCCGGCGGTCCCTTCGGGACGCATGCAGACGTCGTTGCCTCCCTTGTCGGTGAATTGGTACATCTCCTTGCCCACGATGTCGGAGCTCTCTCCGACGGAGCGTTTGAAGAGCTTCGTCTCCTCCAGAATCGGCGTCTCGACATACTCGAAGCCGTAATTGCGGGCCACTTCCGACATGGTCCCGACGATGTGGCGGTAGCGTCGGGCATCCTCGAAGAGGAGATCTTTCATTCCGCGCAGGGCGTTGATCATGGTGCGGTCCTTGCTTGCCTCTTGGCGTCTTTTTTCGGGATTATATCGTGAATTGGCAGGGGAAGCCATCGTGACCGCTTCTCGGAGGACGATTCCGGGCATCGAAGGCTTCGGCCCGGTCCATGCCGGGCGAAGTGAGGAAGGGATCTCCTGTGGGGGTAGAGGTTGTCAGGAAAAGTAATGTCCCGGCAGCTCCGACGGGTGGCGCGTTCTCCATGCCTGGAGCGGTCTTTGGCTTTTCTGTGACGGGGGCGGAAAAAGTGTCGGCCATCTCATCAACGCCGGGACTGTCGGGATACGCGTAGGTCGGAAACGTCGTTTCCGACATTCCCGGAATTACAATGCGTTGTAGCTTGTTCGGTATTCCAGGAAGCGTCGGGAACGACGTTCCCGACCTACCATCTTCTTGAGGGGGTGGGGATCCTACGTCTTCTCGAGGGTTTCGAGGAAATCGAGGACGGCCCGGTGGAGGGTTTCGATATCGAGGCGGGCGTCCAGGATGCGGTGGGGGATCTCCAGGGCTTCCAGGGCCCGGCGCATTCGCAGCTGGACCTCGAGGAGGTAGTCGATGCCCCGGGCTTCGATGCTGTCGGGGGTTTTGGCGGCGAGACGTTCGCGGAGGGTCTCGGCGTCGGTTTCGAAAAAGAGAATTCCGTCGGGCCAGTCTCCCCGGAGGGCGAAGCGGTTGAGGACGATGAGCTCTTCGAGGGTCACTCCGCCGTTGGCCAGGGCATAGCCGATCCCGGAGAGGAAGCCCCGGTCGGAGAGAACCAGGCGCCGGGCGCGGTGGGGCAGGACTACCGTTTCATAGTGTTCGGCCCGGTCGGCGAGAAAGAGCAGCAGCTCCGCGCGCTTGGAGTGCAGCTCCGTCTCCAGGAGGATCTCCCGGGCTTTTTCCCCAAACGGAGTCCCGCCGGGCTCCCGGGTGACAATCGCTTCGGGATAGCGTTGGCGCAGCAGATCGATCTGGGTACTTTTGCCGCAGGTGTCGATCCCTTCGAAGAGCACATACATGATCAGCCTTGTTCTCCGCAAATCATCCGGTAGACACCGGGAGGGAGAAGATGGTCGACCTTCCCGCCGAAGTGGAGGATGGTCCGGA
>CAZGGT010000121.1:0-8165 GCA_964525335.1 uncultured Nitratifractor sp.
CTCCCGGAAGTTTCGGAGCACCTCCAGGCCGCTGAGCCCCGGGGTGTTGATGTCCAGGAGCATCACGTCGTAGCGGGAGGGGTCCGCCTCCTCCACCAGCCGCAGGCCGTCGTCGTAGCAGTCCACCCGGTGCTCGAAGAGCTCGAAATAGTCCCGGATCTGCTCGGCGATGATGGGGTCGTCTTCCAGGAGCAGGATCTTCATGGACGCCGCTCCATGCACCGGCGGTATCGTGCTACCCGTGCCGTGTAGTCGGTGAGGATGAGGTCCGCGACGGTGACGGGCAGTTCCGTCGCGTCGCCTTTGACTCCGTAAACGACCAGGCTGATGCCCAGGTAGCGCCCCCGCCAGCGCCGTCTCACCTCCTCGGGGAGGAGGATCATCCGGTAGGCGGGATTGTCGTAGTCGGCGAAGAGATCTCCCAGCAGATCGTTGTAGGTATTGAAGGCTTCGGTCTCCGTCAGACGTTGCGGTTCTTTCAGCAGCAGATGGACGATCCGGATCTCCGGATCCGGCGACTCGATACGCCAGATTCCCGGGCGGAACGGGTAGCGGCCGACACCGGAGCTTTTCCGGCTGCCGGGAACCTCCATTGCCCGTGTTCCCGCGGGACGCAGGCCCAGGCGGCGGATCTGGGCGGGGGTCGGGGGGAGGGAGAGCCCCCGCTGGGTGAAACTCTCTTCCAGCAGGTCGGCGAGCTCGTCTTCCGCCGCTTCGAAGGAGGCGGGAGCGTCGTCGTCGGGACAGGGGGCCGCCGGTGCCGCCAGGAGCAATACCGTGGCGCTAATAACAGGTAGGAATACTCTCGGAATCATTGGCGAACTCCTGGAGAAATTTCAGAAGACGGTCGTGCTCTTTTTCGAAGCGGGGGCCGCGGAGGTACTCCATCACCCCCGTGACGTTGGCTTCCCCCTCGTGGAGCTCGGCCAGCTCTTTGGCGTGGTCGGAGAGCAGGGCTTTCCACTCCGCCTGGGTGGCCATGTTGCCGCCGATCTTTCCCGAGCCGTGGCAGCCGCCGCAGGCCCGGAGGTAGTATCGCTGACCGACCTGTTCCCGGACCACGTGCTTCCCCCGGGGCCTGGCGGGAAGGGCGAGGGTCGCGGCGAGGAGCAGCGCCAGGGAGGCGGGGAGCCATCTAGTTTCTGCCATAGGTCGCTCCGTAGAGTTTGTCAAAGCGCTTGAGGGCCTCTTCGCCCCATCGGATCAGCTCCGGGGCGGTCCAGAATCCGTAGATGATCATCTGCTTGTTCCCTTTGCGGTAGAGTTTCTCCTCTTTGGGACCCATGAAGACGAAGGCGGGGGTCATGCTGACGATGAAACGGGGAGGGGCCTGGTCGGCGGTCTCCTCTTCGATGCTGTCGCTGCCGGTGGAGGTGTCCAGACTCAACAGCACGAAGTTTTTGCGGAGAAAACGTTGCAATTCCGGATCGGGGAAGACCTCCTCGATCAGTTTGGGGCAGTAGAAGCAGCGCCGGGAGTGAAGGAACAGCATGATGGGTTTGCGCTCTTTGAGGGCGATTTCCTTGGCGTCTTCGAGGTTGTTCATCCACTTCAGGGAGGTCGCTGTGAGCGCTGCCGGGAAAAAGAGCACGGCCAAAAACAACCACCGACCTAACCATTTGTTCATCCTGGAGGCTCCGTTCGTTCTTTGGGATTTCGAATCCATTGTAATGGAACTTGATTTAACCGGTTCTTAACTCTTTTTGGCACTTTACCGGCACTTTTTCTCCGTAAGATTCCAAATAGAGGATTGTATCCTCACCAGCAAAGGAGGAAAAGATGGTTGGGAAAATGAAGCGTGCGGTGATCACCGCGATCGCGGGGTCGACGATGATGCTCTCCGCCGCCGCCATGCACGAGAAGGGGACCACCAAGGTCCCCGACAAGGTGACGGGGGGAGACAGTTGCGTGAAATGTCACCAGGGGATCGAATCGATTCGGGATCCCAAGTCGGACATGATGAAACAGATCGTGGCGATGGGGAAAGGGATGGGCGACAGCGGAGGATGTGTCGTCTGTCACGGAGGAAATCCCAAAGCCGGGACCGCAAAAGCCGCCCACAAAGGAGCGCCCAAATCCCATCCGGGCGGTCTGACGGCGTTCGTCCGGGATCCGGGAAGCTATTGGATCATGGACAAGACCTGCGGCATGTGTCATGCCGATACGGTGGCCAATATGAAAAAGGCGTTGATGGCTACCGAGGCCGGAAAGATCCAGGGGAATCTCCATACCTGGGGAAGTGAGGATACCCAGAAAGTCAAGTTCGCCAATTATGCGGTCAAGGACGAGGACGGCAAAAAACCGGCCTGGGGGACCGATGCCTACAAAAAGTACATGCTGGCGATGATCGAAAAGTATCCCGATCAGTTTCCCACGGAGCTCAAGCAGCTTCCGCTGCCTCCCAAGACCGAGGCGGAGTTGGAGAAGAAGCCCGGAGAGAGTCAGGCGGAGTATGAGGCCCGGGTCGCTTATCATGCGTCGATCACCTATCAGCGCAGCGACTGCCAGCGCTGTCACATCGGCGTCCGGGGCCGCAAGGGCCGGGGCGACTGGAGAGGAATGGGATGCTCCGCCTGTCACATTCCCTATGGCAATGAAGGATTCTACGAGGGGGGTGACCCGACGATCGACAAGAAGGAGCACGGACATCTGCTGGTCCACGAGATGCAGGCGACCCGGGAAGCCAAGGTCCACGTTCCCAGTACGGGGGTCACGTTCAGCGGCATTCACCCCGAGACCTGCAACTCCTGCCACAACCGCGGAAAGCGGATCGGAGTCAGCTATATGGGTCTGATGGAACAGCCCTACAGTTCTCCGCTGATGCCCGGAGGCAAAGCGCAGCTCAAGACCCACGGCAAGCGCTACAAGCATATCAAGGAAGATCTGCACTTCGCCGCGGGGATGACCTGCCAGGATTGCCACACTTCCATCGACATGCACGGAGACGGGACCCTCTACGGTTCGACCCTCGGGCAGGTGGAGATCGAGTGTAGCGACTGTCACGGGACAACCCGCAAATTCCCCTGGGAGCTCGAGATGGGCTACGGAGAGAAAGAGTTCGCGATGGGAGCGAAAAAAGGAGAACGGGGTCTGACCAAGAAGCTTCCCGCCTGGATGAAGCAGGGAACCGTCTACAAGCCCGAAGACGGCTATCTCCTCACCACCCGGGGCAATCCCTTCGGCAATGTGGTCAAGAAAGGGGAGAAGGTGATCGTCCACCTGGCCAGCGGCAAGGATCTGGAAGTGCCCCTGCTGAAGCAGAAACACCTCAAAGACGCCTTCAAGACCGAAGCGGGCAAAGTGGCCATGGATGCGATCCAGGTGCATATGGACAAACTGGAGTGCTACAGCTGCCACAGCGACTGGGCTCCCCAGTGCTACGGATGCCACGTCAAAGTGGACTATACCAAGGGCAAGAGCAAGATCGACTGGATCGCCAGCGGATCGACCCACTTCGCCAACGGCGAGACCAGCGAGTCGATCCTGGGAACCAAAGGCAAGAAACAGATCGGAAAGGCCCACGAGACCCGCAGCTATCTGCGCTGGGAAGACCCGATCCTGGGAATCAACGGAGAGGGACTCGTGACGCCGATCATTCCCGGATGCCAGGTGACCTATACCATCATCGGGCCCGACGGGCAGACCATCGCGCTCAACAAGCAGGCGCGGGTCCACGACAACGGTCTCAAAGTCGACGCCATCGATATGTCGCCGGTCCAGCCCCACACCACCGGACGCAAAGCCCGGACCTGTGAGAGCTGCCACAGCGATCCCAAGGCCCTCGGGTATGGGATCTCCGACGGCCGGTTCCTGAGTGATCAGGACAAAGATCTCAAGGTCGACCTGCAGGATCTCGCGACCGGCAAGTTCGCATCGGCCCATACGACGATCCAGATCAAGGCGATTCCCGGCATGAATTTCGACTGGTCCAAAGTCGTCGACCGCAAGAGCGGCAAGCAGATCGTCAACGTCGGTTCCCACTGGCCCGCTTCCCGGGCATTGGACAAAGAGATGCGGGACAAAATGGAACGCACCGGCGTCTGCATGGGGTGCCACAAAAATATGAGCAACCGGGAGCTTTGGAGCAAGGTCAACAAGAATCCGGGCATCCTGAACGACAAGCAGCATCAGGATGTGATGGATCGTCTGTTGAAGGCCAGCGTCAAGAAGTAAAGGATCTCCGGCGGAACGCGCCGGAGGGATCCTTTGGATCCGGACAGACCCAGACTCATTCCCCCTCCCTGTCCGGATTCAAGGGATCTACCATATAATCGAAATCGGAAACACATTTCAAAAAAGAAAAAGAGGAGTCTTACGTGACGAAAACGATGATCATCGGCGCCATCGCCCTCGGGGTTTTGATGGGCGGTTGCGGCAGCGAGAGCGAAGCGAAGCGGATCGACGGTCCCCGGGCGGAGGAGTCCGTGAGCCGGGCGGCCGTATCCCCCGGTGGGAAGACGGATCCCGCCCCCGCCGAAGCGAACGTGCCGAAGCATCCGACCAGTGAAGGAACGCCCCCTCCGGCCGCCCCGAAACTTTCGAAATTCTATCGGGTCTTCAAAGACGGTGCCCGGATCGATCCCGCCGGCAAGCCGATGTTGTTGGTTTTCGGTCAGCCTCGGGATCCCTATACCGAGGCCTTTCGGAAGGATGTCGCCGAGAATCCCGAACTGGCGAAAGAGATCCGGGCGGATGTGACACCGATCTATGTGGATGCCCGGTCGGAGAAACGGCACAAATTCATGCACAACGGACAATTGATGGATGTGGATACCAAAACCCTCGTAAGCATCTATCATATCGACGCCACCCCGACGATGATTTTCGCCGATAAGACGGGACAGTCGATTTTCATCGTCCCCGGCTATATGCCTCCCCGGCAGTTTCTGGTTACGCTCCGTTTCGTCAAGGAGGGAGTCTGGAAAGGGAAAGATCGGAAAAACGGCGAAGTCTACAAAGCGCTCAAAGCCTACTACGAACGCCACGGGATCGATGTGGGCAAAAAGGAGAAGAAGTAGATGGGACGATTGATCGCGGGACTCCTGCTCCTGGTGTCGCTGCTGGCGGGGGAGTCGATGGTCCGCCACGCTTCGACGATCCCCTATACCGGAAGGCCGATCATGCTTCTTTTCGATTCCGGGACCTGTCCCTATTGCAAAAAGATGAAAAAAGAATTGGCCGGGGATCCGCGGTTGCACGCCGTAGCCAGGGGATTCGATATCTACAACATCCCCCGGGACGAGCCCCAGGCCTATACGATTTTGGGCAATCCGACCACCACCCAGAATCTGCAGATGCTCTACAAGGTCAAAGTGACCCCCTACGTGGTGCTTCTCAGCTCCAAAGGCGAAAAGATCTGGCAGATTCCCGGGTATGTCAAACCGGAAGTTCTGGCCAAAATCATGGAGTTCGTCGAAGGGGTCGACAACGGACGGTACAAAAAGAGCGAATGGCGGGAGTATCTGAAAAAAAACGGATTGATCTGAACGGGAGGGCTTCGCCCCCCGTCGCCCGTATGCCAAGAATCCACGATTCCGGAAGCCCCGAATGAAAAAACTCTTCGCGATCCTTTTCTCGATCAAGACCACGCTCTTCCTCCTGGCCGTGCTCGGCGTGGGGGCCGCGGTGGCGACCGTTTTGGAGAACGACTACGGCAGCTCCACGGCGCGGGTCCTGGTCTACTACAGCTGGTGGTACCTGGGGACCCTCTGGCTGGCGGGGATCAACCTGGCGGGGGTGATCGGGCGCTACCGGATGTGGCGCCATCCGCCCCGTTTTCTCTTCCACCTGGCCTTTCTCCTCATCGGGGCGGGGGCGGCGGTGACCCACTACTGGGGGCAGGAGGGGATCCTCCACATCCGGGAGGGCGGGAGCGAAGATCGGATGCTCAGCGCCGAACCCTACCTGCAGGTGACGATCCGCACTCCCCGGGGGACCTGGTACCGGGAGCTTCCCAAAGAGTTTTCCGCCATCGGGGACAACCGCTTCAAAGAGACGATCCTCTTCGACGGCGGACGGAAACTGAGCGTGGAGTACGTCGACTACTCCTACACCAAAAAGGGACGCGTCGGGATGGGGATGCTGACGGTCCGGGCCTGTTACGAAGGGAAGTGCCGGGAAGCCCGGCTCATGGGACAGCGGGGCGCCAAAGGCTTCGCCAAGACCCTCGAATTCGGCGAGGTCGAGGTGCGCCTGGAGTTCGGTTCCAAGGTGATCCGACTCCCCTTCCGCCTCCGGCTTCGGGATTTTCAGCTGGAGCGCTACCCCGGCTCCATGGCTCCCAGCTCCTACGCCAGCGAGGTGACGCTCCTCGACCCGGAGCGTGGCGATTTCGATTATCGGATCTACATGAACCACCCCCTCGACTACCGGGGGTACAAGTTGTTCCAGAGCTCCTACGATCCGGACGAGCGGGGGACGATCCTCAGCGTCAACGACGATCCGGGGAAGTGGCCCACCTACCTGGGCTACCTGCTCCTGGCCCTGGGGCTGCTCTGGAACCTCTTCGATCCGAAATCCCGTTTCGGGAAGCTGGTGCGCTACCTCAAGGCGACGGCGCCTCTGGGGGCGGCGCTGCTCCTGCTCGGCAGCTCCGCCCCCGTCCGGGCCGCCGCCACGCCGAAGGATTTCGAGGCGTATTTGTCCGCCTACCGGGAGGGGTCCCGGGCCACCGCCGAAGCCTTCGGCCGCCTCCTCGCCCAGTCGCCCATGGGGCGGATGGAGCCGGTCAACTCCCTCGACACCCAGCTGCTCTACAAGATCCACGGAAGCATCGACTATCGGGGGCTGGAACCGGACCAGGTGCTTCTGGGGATGCTGAGCCGCCCCGAGCTCTGGCGCTACGCCCGGCTCCTGCGGGTCACATCCCCCAAGCTCCGCAAGGTACTGGGGCTGAAAGAGGGGGAGAGGCGCGTCGCTTTCGCCGACGCCTTCGAAGGGAAAAGGGGCTACAAGCTCAAAAGCCACGTGGAGGCGGCCAACCGGATGAAACCCGGAGAGCGGGGGACCTTCGAGCGGGAGGTGATCGCCCTGGACGAGAAGCTCAACATCCTCTACATGGTCTTCTACGGAACCCTCTACCGCATCTTCCCCATGCCCGGCGACCCCAACCATACCTGGTACAACCCCCTGGAGGCGATGGAAAGGTTTTCCGGCGGGGAGAAGGCGGCCGTCGAGGCGCTCACCCGCCGCTTCATCGACGCCGTCGCGGCCTCCCGCTGGGACGAGGCGCAGCGGAGGATCGAAAAGATCCGGGCGTATCAGCAGCGCTACGGCGCCGATCTCCTCCCGCCCCGCGGCAAGATCGAAGCCGAGCTCTTCTACAACCGCCTCCACCTCTTCCCCCGGCTGGTGGGGGTCTACATGCTCCTGGGGCTGCTCCTGCTCCTGGCGGGCTTCGCCGAGATCCTCCGCAGCCGTCCCGGCCCCTGGTTCGGGCGCCTGCGCCTGGCGGCGGGCGGGCTCCTCGTCCTCCTCTTCGCCCTCCATACCTTCGGGCTGGGGCTGCGCTGGTACATCGCCGGCCACGCCCCCTGGAGCGACGCCTACGAATCGCTTCTCTACATCGCCTGGTCGGCGCTCCTGGCGGGGCTGCTCTTTTTCCGCCGGAGCCTGCTGGTGCTGGGGGCGACGGTGACGGTGGCGGGGATCTTCCTCTTCACCGCCCACCTGAGCAACATCAACCCCCAGATCACCAACCTGGTGCCGGTGCTCAAATCCTACTGGCTGACGATCCACGTCTCGGTGATCACCGCCAGCTACGGCTTCCTGGGGCTGGGAGCGCTCCTGGGCTTCCTGGTGCTGATCCTCTTCATCCTCCGGGATCCCCGGAAACGTCCGCAGATCGACCGGGCGATTCTCCGCCTCGTCGCCGTGGACGAAGCGGCCCTCATCATCGGCCTCTCGCTGCTGACGGTGGGCAACTTCATCGGCGGAGTCTGGGCCAACGAATCCTGGGGCCGCTACTGGGGCTGGGACCCCAAGGAGACCTGGGCCTACGTCAGCATCGTGGTCTACACCATAGTCCTGCACCTGCGGCTGATCCCCCGTCTCGACCGTCCCTTCATCCTGGCGACCGCCTCCTTCCTCGCCTTCAGCTCCATCCTCATGACCTACTTCGGGGTCAACTTCTATCTCAGCGGGATGCACTCCTACGCCACCGGCGA
>CAZGGT010000122.1:0-7198 GCA_964525335.1 uncultured Nitratifractor sp.
GCATACCATTTACCATAAGGAGCCACACCTCCTCTCATTCCGGGAACGAACACCCAGTTTTTATAAAACTCTTTGTCACCGAATTCCGCCACACAGTGAGCTGCCGTGACGATCACTCCCCGTTTGATGAGAGAAGCCGAACAGACATAGGTCTGTCCGTCATCGGTGAAATAGAGTTTACCGGTCGCCCGGTAGGGATAACGGTTGCTGTCGACTTTACCGTACATATCGACCCGACTAGTCGTATAGGGAATGACCACCCCATCCACTTCATCCCCATATTCCTGGGGGGCGATCCCTCCGGAAGAAGCAGGAAGAGGAATCTTCTCGATTTTCACTTTTCCGCTTCCTTCTCTTCCGTCGGTAGCCGCAGAGCGTCCGTTTCCTGCAGCACGGGGAGGGACACTCTGTTCCAACAGTGTCGTCAAGGAATCCGGAAGGTCGATCGAAGCGCTCATTACCTTGGGAATCGCCCGGGCAAAATCGATTGTTGAGCCTGCATTCGCACTTGCAGGCTCATTTCCACTGCCTATCACAACGCTCTCCGATCCCGCACTCAACGTCAATACAGTAACCATGGAAAAAACCGCCACTCGAACATTTAACATATCTGTTTCTCCTTTTTCTCAAAAATAGACAGCCCGATCTCTCCGTCGGCACTCTTCATTAATAGTCTCTCTTACTTATTATACAGCTTATACAGCAATTTCTCAAGAGGGATAGGGCAAACGACTCGGGTTTACAAGCGGGCCAAATTCGAGTAAAATACTCTGAATTAAAACGAAGGTGTGACAGAGAAGATGTTGTTGACACGTGCAAGTGAGTATGCTCTGCTCTCCCTGGACAAAATCCGCAAGGCGGACCACCCCGTCGGTTCCGAACAGCTCGCCCGGGAGCTTTGCATCCCCAAGAGCTTCCTGGCCAAGATCCTCCACAATCTGGCCAAACAGGACATCCTCGAATCCCACCGGGGCGCCCAGGGAGGTTTCAGCATCAAAAACGGACTGGAAGAGATCTCCGTCTACGACATCATCCTGGCCGCCGAGGGGAAATCCCCCGCGGTCTTCGACTGTACCCAGTACAGCGACAGCTGCCCCAACGGCACCATCGGCTGCTGCTCCATCTCTCCATTCCTGGCCAATTTCCAGCAACAGATCGACACCTTCCTGCACGAATTGACCCTCGACAAACTCTTCGTGCAGTAGCCCCATCCTAAGGAACAATCCCCATGCCCTCGATCCACCACCTTTCCCACATCGATCTCGACGGCTACGGCTGCCAGTACCTGAGCCGGCAGACTTTCGAAACGATCCGCTGCTACAACGCCAACTACGGCCCCGAAGTGACCGCCCGTCTCGAAGAGATTCTCCGGGCCGTCAAAGCCGAACGGCTCCGGAGCCCGGACGCGGAGATCCTCATCCTGGTCACCGACCTCAACCTCACGACCAAAGAGTGCAACTGGCTGGAGAAAGAGGCCCTCGGATGCGGAGCCGGAATCCAACTGCTGGATCACCACGGCACCGGGGCCGCCGCGGCGGAGCGCTTCGCCTGGTACACCCTGGACACCAGCCGCAGCGCCACCAAGATCACCTACGATTGGCTCCGGGAGCGCTTCGGCTTCGATCCCGAGAGGCGCAACGAAAAGATCGTCGAAGCGATCGACGCCATCGACATCTGGCGGGACGAAAGCCCCTACTTTCCCTACGGCAAAGTGCTCCTGGGAATGATCAGCGGCGCCCGGGAGATCAACCGCATCCTTTTTCCCGACGAAGACCGGGCCTACAGACTCAGCCTCATCGACATCGCCCGACGGATCCTCGACGAGGTCCCCCTGGAGGAAGCTCCCATCGTCCTGGACGATGCCCTTCACGCCAACAAAAAGGGCTTTTTCCGCATCGACAGAAACGACACCAAGGACAACCTCGTCGCCGACTACGTCACCCGACTCCTGAGTCGGGACCGGGACCGGATGACCATCCGCTACCGGGGTCACAAGGGAATCCTGGGCTACAACGTCGGCAGCGCCTCCCTCATCGGCAACGCCTTCCTGACCGCCAATCCCGACTACGACTTCTACATGGACGTCAACTCCCGGGGGAATTTCAGCCTCCGCAGCAGCGACCGCCTCGACGTCTCCACCATGGCCGCCGAGATCGGCAACGGTGGCGGTCACCCCAACGCCAGCGGCGGCAAGATCGAAAACTACAAAGACTCCTTCGTCTACGAGGATCTGAGACGCTTCATCCAGGAATACATCGACGAAAAGTGTGCGGAAACGCCGGAGAGCTGAACGGAGGTCCCGACACGGCTTCAGCCCCGAATCTTCGCGGGCACAAGCTATGCCGCTTTAAGCTTTCCGCCTTCCGCCTTTCCTCAAACACCAGACCATGATGGTATCCGAGCTATCCTATGGCGGGGTCAAAACCCTTCGATTCCGGGAGGAAGGCCGTGGCATTCGCTTTTGGTTTTCTCAATGGAAAGAGCCATCGCTTGCCGCTCTCCTCTCTGAGCTTTTAGCTTTTGACTTTATGCTTTTGGCTCTCCGCTCTAAGCTTTCCCCCGGCCCTGCTTCACACTCGGATCCGGTCCTCCAGCGCCCGGGAGAGGGAGAGCAGATCCACGTTTTCCAGCTCCACGCCGGTGGGGACCCCCTGGGCGATCTTGCTGAAGAGCAGATCGCGATCGGCCAGACGGTCTTCGATGTAGAGAATCATCGTATCGGTGGCGATCCCGGGAGGAAAGGCGAAGATCACCTCCTCCACCCCTTCCACGATCTCGTGGAGATGGCCCTCGTCCAGATCCTCCAACGACGCGAGAATGTAGTAGAGGCCGTCGTACTGGCCCGACTCCTCGATGACGAAGATATCCCGGGCACTCTGGACGATACAGAGCTTGCTCCGATCCCGGGAGGGGTCGCTGCAGAGCGCACAGAGTTCGTCTTCGCTGAGGGCGTGACAGCGACGGCAGCGTTGGAGGGTCGCCACCGCATCCTCGATGGCCTGGGCCAGTTTGAGCCCGGCGAAGCTCCCTTCGTCCGCCACATGATAGGCGAGACGCATGGCGCTCTTGCGTCCGATCCCCGGCAGAGCGTTGAAGGCTTCGACGAGCCGTTCGAAACTTTCGACCCTATAACGTCTCATAGTCGACGACTTTGCTGCTCTCCGCGACCGAGCGGATGTAGTCGATCACCTCCCGATGAACGGGATCGACGGCGTAGGCTTCCAGCCCCTCCCGATCGTCGAAGGTCGCCCGCAGGACCAGATCCATGGCCCGCTCTTCCCGGGCGAAGTTGATTCCCGTCTCCATGGAACGCAGGGAAGGGACCCGCCCCATCAGGGCGTTGATACGCCGCTGTGTCTCCCGGATCCGTTCCGCTTTCTCCGGATGCTCGGCAAATTTGATCATGACGATATGAACGACCATCGCTGAACCTTTTTTCCCCGAATTATAGCCTATTCGATTCCCTCTCGGAACGGTACCCGATTATGGTAAAATGCCGCCGACTTTATCCATGTTTCTTTCCCGACGAAGCATCGAATCAGGAGCATTGTTCCCATGGAAGCACTCGATTATTACGAAATTCTCCAGGTAAGCCGCGGCGCTACCGTCGCCGAGATCAAAAAAGCCTACCGCAAATTGGCGATCCAGTATCACCCCGACAAAAACCCCGGGGACAAAGAGGCGGAGGAGAAATTCAAACTCATCAACGAAGCCTACGGAGTCCTGAGCGACGAGGAGAAGCGAGCCATCTACGACCGCTATGGCAAAGAGGGGCTGGAGCGCCAGGGAGCGGGCTTCCACGCCGAGAACATGGACGACATCATGGATATTTTCAACTCCATGTTCGGCGGGGCCTTCGGGGGCGGATTCGGCGGGAGCCGGCGACGCTCCTCGGGAACCAACTACGGTATGGATCTGGAGCTGGAACTGGAATTGAGCTTCCAGGAAGCGGTCTTCGGCTGCAAAAAGGAGATCACCCTCCAATACAAAGCCCCCTGCGAGGCGTGCAAAGGCACCGGAGCCAAAGAGGGAAAAATGGAGACCTGCGCCACCTGCGGGGGCCAGGGGCAGATCGTCATGCGCCAGGGCTTCATGACCTTCGCCCAGGAGTGTCCCCACTGCCAGGGACGGGGCCGGGTGGTCCGGGAGAAGTGCCCCGAGTGCCACGGACGGAGCTACCGCCTCAAGGAAGAGCGCATCACCCTGGAGATCCCCGCCGGCGTGGATACCGGAAACCGGCTGCGCATCCCCGCCAAAGGCAACGAAGACAGCCGCGGCCGACGGGGGGATCTCTATGTGCTCTTCTATGTGGAAGAGGATGAACATTTCGTGCGGGAGGGGGACAATCTCTACATCGAAGTCCCGGTCTTTTTCACCCAGTGCATCCTGGGCGAGACGATCCAGATCCCTTCCCTGGAGGGCGAACTGGAGCTGACCCTCAAACCGGGAACCCGGGATCGGGCCCAGTTCGTCTTCCGCGGCAAAGGGGTTCCCAACGTCCACGGCGGCCGCACCGGGGATCTCATCGCCCAGATCAAGATGATTCTTCCCAAAAAACTCGACAGCGAACAGCGGGAGTTGATGGAGAAGCTTCAGGAAAGTTTCGGACTGGAAAGCAAACCCCACAAGAGTACGTTCGAAAGTGCTTTCGACAAGATCAAGAAGTGGATCAAAGGTTGATCTGCGGAACGATCAGGGAAAAATGAAGTAGTGGAATCGTGGGAGCTCCCCCTTCGGGGAGTCCGCACTCAGGCGACGACGTCTTTGACGGTCTTGCCGAATTTGAACTTGGGGGCGGTATGCGCGGGCTTGGTGTAGGTCTTGTCGGTACCGGGAACTTTTCCGCTCTTTTCGGGAACGTCGACGGTACTGAAGGTGCCGAAGCCGACCAGGGTCACGCTCTCTTTTCTCTTCAGGGCCTCGGTGATCGCTTCGGTGAAGGCTTTGATAGCCTGCTCGGCGGCCGCTTTGCTCTCGTAACCGCCTTTTTCTTTTACCAGCTCGACGAATTCAGCTTTGGTCATGTGCTTCCTTTCTCACTTTTGATTGATAGCGCCCAATTATAGATATCCGAATCTTATATTTACATTAAATCGAGAAAGCTTTAGGAGATAGATGCCCGCTTTGACGCACTTCTACCGAAAAAATTCTGAGTTTTCTGAATGTGGACTCTCAATAGTTCCATCCGGCCCGTCCGATGAACCTACGTCCGGATCCTTCCGCTCCGGGATGAGGATGCCTCCGGAGGATGCACAACCACAATCCGGATACATCCCGGAGCTGCGAAGCACCCTTCCGGCTCTTCGATGCCCGAAAAACGGGGAGCGCTATCACGAACTCAATATCCCCGGAGAGTGATCCCCATCCAGAGTGCCAACAGCCCCAGGAGGATATTGACCGGAAGGAGCCGAACGGGGATGATGCCTACACTGGCCCGGGCGCCTGCCGCGTCTCCCGAGGCGAAGAGTCTCCGACCCCGACACCAGCGAGCGACCATAAAAAGATAGTTGAGGGTCATGACGCTCCAGATCAGTTCTTTGGCGATGAACAGAGTCCGATCGGCTCCGTGGAGGCCGCCCATCGCCACCGCCATCGACAACCCCGTCAGGAGGATCAACACGATGAAGGGCGCAACCAGAGCGAAGAGCCGCCCCGTGATCTCCAGACTTTTGCCGAGACGGATCGTCGACTCCTCGATACTCTGCATCACCGGATGGACCGCCACCCGAATAGCGATCATCCCCCCGATCCAGACGATGGCCCCCAGGACATGGACGAAGACGATGAGATGGGCATAATGTTGAAAAAACTCGTTCATCACTATAAGCAAGACCTTATTCTATCTATGAGCTCTTGTTTTTCTTTTTCGGTTGCCTTTTGCTGCTCATGCCTTTTTCGGTTTTTTTTCTCTTCTTCGCTGGAAAAAAGTTCTCTGGAGTCTGCGAAGTTCTGTAGGTTCGATTCAGATAAAATATCATCCCTTTTGCCGAGATAAGCAGCTTCGCATTTTACTATATCACCAACCAGATTCGCATTTTTGATGCACTCGATCTCTTTTCTTAGATAATATTTTATGATGGGATCGATGTAGTGATCCATTTTTTTGGTGTATCTATCATATTGTAATGATGAAGTCTCTTTTACGCCACCCAGGAGTCTTTGATAGTGAAAAAACTTTTTTAGATTTTTGGGATACTTTTTATAAAGTACGCAATCTATACTTGCCAGGTTGTATCTATCCTCCGGAGCCACCACTTTGGCATATGGACATTTTTTTATAAAGGAATTTTCCCTTTGGCAATTTTGATTCAGAATATCCAAGAGCCCTTTATAGTATCGATCTTTTTGATACTCTGTCAATTTTTTCAAAGCGATTACATAGTACTTTTTTAGATCGTCTATACATATAGCGCCACTATTGATCTTGTCGCTTCCCGTATCAATAAACTCCCTGTAAAGTTCTATGGCTCTTTTCCTGTCTTTTTTCGTCCCTATGCCCTTGTCGTAAAATGTCGCGAGATTGTAGATGGCTTTTCGATCTCCCTGATCGTAGGCTTTTTGATACAGTGCAAATGCCTTTTCGTAGTGTTTGGCTTTATACTCTTTGTATGCTTTGTCGGTAACCGCACCAAAAACAAACACTGCGCAGCAAACAAATAACCAAAAACTTTTCATTGCGGCTCCTCCTCTTCCTTTTTCATATTCTATCATACCTCTGCCGCCCAGGTAGCCGTGATGAGAAAGATCTTGGTCATCACCCATGCACTGTACGAGACAGGAGAGAAATACCGGAAGGAGCTGCCGTTTATAGAAAACTGACGGAAGTATCCACTGTTTTATTGGATTTTAAGGTAGCGACTCGTACTTTTTTATTCCACCCTCAACTCATAATAGACCCCACGCCCACTCCCAAACCGCCGCATCACACCCTTTTCGACAAGATCGTTCAGGTCTCTGCTGGCGGTGATGCGGGTGGTTTTGGTCAGGCTCATGTACTTTTGGACGCGCATGCCGCCTTCGAACTTCTCCGGCAAGACGGAGAGCATTTTCGCAATGACCTTTTTCTGCCGTTCGTTGAGTCCGGTCTCTTTGTGCCTGTCCCAGAACTTCGCCCGGGTCTTGACCGCTTCCACTCTGCCGAGGGTGTCGTCGATGGAGCGCTCCAGCACGTCGATGAACCACACCATCCATTCGTTGA
>CAZGGT010000123.1:0-5847 GCA_964525335.1 uncultured Nitratifractor sp.
CCTTCGAGGCGGTCGACGAGGATCCTTCCCCGGATCTTCTCCGCTCCGACGGCCGGGATCTCCCAGTGCTTTTTCCCTGCGGCGTGAAGAAAGGTTCCGATATTGTTGAAGTAGAGCGTCAGGAGATCTTCCCGGGTAAAATAGGGAAGCGTCTCGCTGCGGTTGGCGTCGAGTCGTCCCTTCTTCCAGCGAAGCCGGTTTTTGGAGATTTTGTGATGCGAGAGATCGAACCGGTAGTCGATCGTTTCACGTTTTCGATTCGACCGGCGCTCCAGACGCAGATGCCGGCTTTCGAGCCTTCCTTGTTCCACATCGCCTTCGGAGCGATAGTGTTCCCGCCGCTTACCCGTCAAGAGCGCAGCGATTCCCCGGCTCCGGACCTCCACATTGATCCGGTAACGGTGTCTACCCACATTTTTGTCGATGGTGATGGTTCCCAGCGTTCCCATCAGGGGAGAAACGATCCTGTATTGCAGCGGTTCCGCGTGTACAAGCAGTCCGACGGTCAGCCCGATCAACAGAATTGCCGTTCTCGTTCCCATCCCTCGCTCCTTGGAGATTGTTTTGCCGATCGGACATTATATCGGCATCGCATCGGGTTCGTCCCCTTTTTTTCTTTTTTTCTTTTCTTGTTTCCACATTCAAGCGGAACATTGTAGAATCATTGTAGAAAAACGAGTAATACGGAGAAACGATGCCCCAGAACGCAGTCGAAACCAACGCCTCCAATACGGCGTTGCAGGATGTCACCAAGGCAAGCCAGGATCTGCTCCAATCGCTGGACCAGAGCGTTTTCCAATATATTCAGCCGTACATCAACAAACTCTATGCCAGCCGATACGGACGATATCTCTCCGATACCGTCTACGGAATTCCCCTGGGCAACCTGCTTGCCGCCATCCTCGTCTTTATCGTCGTAGTCCTGCTGCGCAAGTACCTGACCCGTCTGGTCATGGGACTGCTCCTGCGACTGACCAAAAAAACCGAAACGGAACTCGACGACATCGTCGTCAACCAGATCAAATATCCGATTCGCTTCCTTTTCATCATCATCGCCCTGGATCTATTTTTCCAGTTTATCTTCCTCCAAAACCGTTTCACCCAGTTGCTGCTCAGCTCCATGCTCATCGTCGACGTCTACTGGCTCGTCTACGCCTTCACCCCCGCCATCCAACGCTTCCTCATCGATTACAGCCGTCACAACGAACATCTCTCCTATGAGTTGGGAAATTTCATCGTTCGCCTCATCCGTTTGCTGATTCTCCTCCTGGGACTTATCAGTCTCCTCTACAACTTCGGGATCAACGTCACCGCCTTCGTCGCCTCCCTGGGACTGGTGGGAATGGCTTTCGCCCTGGCGGCCAAAGACACCGCCGCCAACCTCTTCGGCTCCATCGCCCTGATGCTCGACCGATCCATCCGAATCGGTGAATGGGTCAAGGTCAACGGCGTCGAGGGAATCGTCGAGGATATCGGGATGCGGACCACCAAGATCCGGACCTTCGAAAAGTCCTTCGTCGTCGTCCCCAACTCCATCGTCGCCAACACCAACATCGAAAACTTCTCCCGCCGGGGAATCCGCCGGATCAAGATGGTGATCGGTCTGACCTACGACACCACCCCCGATCAGATGCAGCGGATCCTCTACGACATCCGCTCCATGCTCACCGCCCACCCGGGAATCGCCCACGACCAGACCCTGCTGGTCCGCTTCGATCGCTTCGAAGACAGCTACCTCGGGGTCTTCGTCTACACCTTCACCAACACCTCCGACTGGGCCCGCTACCTGGAGATCCGGGAGGATATCCTCCTGAAGATCATGGAGATCGTGGAAGAAAACGGCGCCGCCTTCGCGTTTCCTTCCCAGAGCATCTATGTGGAGAAACTGCCCGAATCCGCCGCCCGATAACCCGCGGCTTCTCCCGTTCCCCGACATCACAAACCACTTCCGATTTTTCCGGAATTTTCAAAGCCCGAAGTAATAAACCCAAGTAATAAACAGAAGTTAAATTGAAAGGCAAAATATGTTTTAATCCCTATTATGATGACAATCAAAATCAGGAACGCGGGATTATTCACATTTTTTCTCTGTGCTGTCGCCGTCCTCAAAGCGGAGAGTATCGACCAACTGCTGGAACAGGTGGAAGAGAGCCGGGAACTCTACCGAAAAACCATCGACGAAAGCTCGGGAATCATGCTTCTCTACAGTCGCAAAGACCTGGAAAGAATGCAGATCCGCAAACTCAAGGACCTTCTCAAATCGGTGCGCTTCTTCACCTATGAGGAGGGAGTTCTCGGAGAATCGATCCTCGTTCCCTCAGGCGACAACAATTCTCTCTCCTCCATGTTTCGCCTCTACATCGACGGGCACGAGGTCTCCTCCCCCATTTTCGGGAGCGCCATGCTCCAGTTTGGAGAAATGGATCTGGGATTCGTGGATCATATCGAGATCTACCAGGGCGGCAACGCCATCGCGTTCGGAAACGAACCGGGATTGGTCACCATCCGGCTCTACTCCAAAGATCCGAGACGGGAAGGGGGCTCCACCGTCTCGGTCTCCGCGGACACCGTAGGAGGAAGCCGGGCCGAGACCTGCCTCAGCGGCGTAACCGGAGGAGGAGAAAGCCTGCTCTTCTATACCGCCGTCGACTGGGACAAAAGAAAGCATGTCCGGATCGACGGATACGACTACTCCCGGGATACCCACAGCTATACGATCTACGGAAAATTCGACCCCTCCGACAGGGTGCGGCTCACCGGCGGATATTTCGGAAGGGACAAGGACGCGTTCGCCGGAGTCGGCATCCTGCACCATCCCGAAAACCCGACCGATATCCTGTGGAACCACGGGTACCTCGATCTGACCGTGAACCTTCCCTGGCAGACGGTCCTGGAGCTTTCCGCCGACCGCAGCAGCCACCGGATCCGTCTCAACGATGCGGGAGGCGCGATGCTGCTGCCCTATCCCCTGCCGTTCACTTCGTTCGAGGGGCGCTTCGAAGAGTCCGTCTACAAGGCGCTGCTTCACGGTGAGATCTCCCAAAAATCCGGTGCCTTCAAGTGGGGGGCGGAGTGGACGCGGAAAAGTTATCGTATCGAGTCGATGGAATTCGATCATCACAGGTTCCAGCCCCAGTTCGGCCCCAACCGACTCGACATCGTTTCCCTCTATGGGGAAGAACGGTACAACTTCACTCCCTCGGATCTCATCATCGGCAGTGTCAAGTACGATCACTATTCGGACAACGACGGCCACGATCACGGGGAGAAGATCCTGCGGCTGGGCTGGATCCATCTCTTTTCCCTCGACCACAGTTTCAAACTCTTTTACAATCAGAACTATCTCTATCCCGGTTTCGCCTATACCAGTACCTATCCGAATTTTTTCATCGCTAATCCCGATCTGGATCCCGAACGTTTCCGTAACGTCAACGGTGAGTGGAGAATTCGCCGGGGTCCGCACGAGATCAAAGCGGGAGGAGCCTGGCAGCGGGCCGAGGATTCCATCGTGATCGATGCCTCACGGCGTTTCGTCAATGCCCGGAGCACGTTCGAAACCGCCAAATTCTATGTCGATTATCGTTACGACTTCGATGCGGACAACCGGATCGAACTGGAATTCTACAAGGGTCGTTTTTTCCAAAGCGGCGCGCAGGAAAACAGTCCCATGACGGGAGGATACCTCCGAAGCTACAACCGGTTCGGAACGTGGGAACTCTACAACGAGCTGCTCTATCGTCAGGGGTACTCCTACCGACCCTATCTGGGACCGGGACCCGAGATCCGGGTCCGAAACGGCTGGGACTATACGGTGGCGCTCCGCTGGCATCCCAACCGGAATCTCACCTGGTCCCTGAAGGGAGAAAATCTGCTCAATCGTGCGATCGAAACGCCGATCTTCGGCCTGGGAGCGGTCCCCGTAACCGATAGAAAGATCACATTGTCCATGGAGTATTTCTTTTGAAACGTTTTCGAGAGATCCTTTTGATGATGCTGTTCTGTATTTCGGCGCTTTCGCACGCCGGAAATCTTTCGGTTGAACAGCGGCTCATCAACAAGGTCCTCCGGGCACTCTCCCCTTCGGCGCCGCCCCGAAAGATCTATTACGAAGGAGCGTATCTCCCCGAAATCTTCCGAAACAACCCCGAAGTCCGGCTCGTTTCCGACCCCCGGAACGCCCAGATCATCGTCGCAAACCGGGTCGCCGAAAAGCTGGAGCGATATCACAAACCGATCCTGGTATTGCAATACAGGCTCCTCAAAAGCTACTCCCTGGCCGTAGGAGCCTATTTCTGGCAGAAAGGACGCCCCAATATCGTCATGATCCGCCAGCGTCTCCAACGGATGAGGATCCGCCTTCCCCACGATTTTGAACGATACATCGAAACGACGCTCTGGTAAATCTGTGGAGTTCGGAAATCCGCAGGCCTCTGCACGAGGTTTTGGCGATCCTGCCGAAAGGAGGTTCCCCGACCGGTCGGGGAGAGGGAATCTTTTGCTATAATCGCTTCAAAGAAATGTCTGCTTCCATTTCCCCAAGTTGAACATTCATCAGGATATCATCATGAAAAAAGTCGCCATATTGGGCCGCCCCAACGTAGGCAAAAGTTCCCTCTTCAACCGTCTCGCCCGTCGGCGGGACGCCATCACCTCCGACGTCAGCGGCACCACCCGCGACATCAAGAAAAACCTCGTCACCATCAGCGAAGACCGGGAATTCGAGCTTCTCGACACCGGGGGGATCGACGAGAGCGACGCCCTCTTCTCCAAGGTCGCCGAGATGTCGATGCGTGCCGCCGAGGAGGCGGACGTCATCCTCTACATGGTCGACGGCAAAAAACTCCCCGAGGCGGAAGACAAAAGGCTTTTCTACCGCCTCCAGCAGCTGGGCAAACCCATCGCCCTGATCGTCAACAAGATCGACAATGACAAAGAGGAGCAGGAGCGCTTCTGGGAGTTCATCGAGTTCGGCGCCGAGAATGTCTTTCCCATCTCCGTCAGCCACAACCGCAAACTCAATCCCCTCTACCAATGGCTGGAGAAGTACATCCCTCCCGTCGAATCCTCCGGCCCCGAGCTGATCGCCGACGAGGAGCTGAGCCTGGAACAGCTCCTGGAGGCGGAAGAGGAGCCCGAAGATGAGGATCGCCGGATCCGGGTCGCCATCCTGGGCCGCCCCAATGTCGGAAAAAGCTCCCTCCTCAATGCCCTCCTGGGCGAAGAGCGGGCCGTAGTCAGCGAAGTGGCCGGGACCACCATCGACCCGGTGGACGAGACGATCGTCCACGGCGGCTACGAGATCACCTTCGTCGATACCGCCGGAATTCGCCGCCGTTCCAAGATCCTCGGCATCGAAAAGTACGCTCTGGGCCGCACCGAAAAGATGCTGGAACAGGCGGACATCGCCATCCTCCTCCTGGACGCCACGACGGGAGTGACCGAACTGGACGAGCGCATCGCCGGGCTCATCGACAAGTACAAGCTGGGAGCCCTCATCGTCGTCAACAAATGGGACATCCGGGGAGAAAAGGAGTACAAGGAGGCGATCGAGGAGATCCGGGACGAACTGAAATTCCTCCACTACGCCCCGATCCTCACTGTCTCGGCAAAGACAAAGCAGAGGGTCGTGAAGATCCTCGACCGGATCACCGCCATCTATGAGCGCTACAAGCAGCGAATCCCCACCTCCCGGCTCAACGAAGTGATCCAATACGCCATCCGCCGCCACCACGTCCCCAGCCATCACGGCCAGGTGGTCCGGATCAAATTCGCCACCCAGTACGCCACCAAGCCCCCCCGCATCGCCCTGGTGGTCAACAAACCGGAGCTGCTGCACTTCAGCTACAA
>CAZGGT010000124.1:0-4173 GCA_964525335.1 uncultured Nitratifractor sp.
GAAAAGCGACACCAACGACACCCAGAAAGTGATCGTCATGAAGATGGTGGAGAAGAAAAAAGCCCCGAAAAAACCTGAGAAACCCCCAAAGCCCCAAAAGCCCATCCGGAAAAAACCGACGCCTCCCAAAAAGGTCGCCAAAGCCACGCCGCCGCGGAAAGCGAGCCCTCCTAGGAAAAAAATCCCCCCGAAAAAACACCGCAGACGACCGCCCAGCCGGCCCACTCCCCGGGGTCCCGACAGCCGCCTGATCCGCTCCCTTTACGGGAGCAGCTATTCCCGGATGAGCGCTACACAGCGCCGCTTCATCGACGAAAATCTACGCAAAATCCTGGAGATCTCCCAGCGTACCCTCAACTACCTGGGCTACCCCCGGGAAGCCGCGCGCTTCGGCGAACAGGGGACCAACATCGTGGAGTTCTGGCTCCACCCCAACGGCGACATCAGCGGCCTGCGCCTCAAACGCCGCCTCAATTCACGATCCCTCAACCGCCAGACCCTGGAGGTGATCAAGACCGCCTACATGCACTACCCCCTGCCCAAGGTCAAGACCAAGATCATCATCTATGTACGATACCGGCTTTATTGAAGCGGAGAGCTTGAGGCAGAGAGCCGAGAGCTGACGTCGGAAAAAATGCTTCAAGCTCTACGCTCTCCGCTCTCCGCTCCGCTTACAGTCGTTGCAGCTTCTTCAGCGCGATCTTCACCAGGGTCGCTGTATCGCCCTGCTCTCCGGCGAGTGCCTTGCGGATCGCTTCCTTTTTGAAGCCCAGGCTCTCCAGGGCCAGGACCGCTTCGTGCTGGTCGTGGGCGGGACCGGTCGCTTCTCCCCCCTCACCGTCGACGATGAAGTCCGCCAGCTCCACCAGGATCCGGCTCGCCGCCTTGGGACCGATGCCGGGGACCCGCTTGAGAAGGCTCACATCCTTGGCCGCCACCACCCGGGCGAAGGTCTCGGGGCTGAAGGTGTAACAGACCGCCTGAGCCACCTTGGGGCCGACGCCGTTGATCTTGAGCAGGGTGTCGAACATCTTCTTCTCGTTACGATCGGCGAAGCCGAAGAGAAGATCGGCATCCTCCCGGAGGATCTGGGTCACATGGAGCCGGACACTCTCCTGCCCGCTGAGGACATTGGAGGTGTTGACCGAGACCTGCACCTCATAGATGAGCCCTCCCACATTGAGATGCAGCCGCGTCGGCTCCCGCAGTTCCACCTTACCTTCGATTCCTACGATCATACGTTTACCCTCCTGTTTTGATATATCACCAACACCCAATCCCTAAAACCCAATCCCTGTCCCTACCACCATCACCATCACTAACACCAACACTAACACCAAAAATTCTTACTCGGGGATCACCGGAGTCTCCTCCTCCAACTCCGCATCCTCCGCCAGTTTTCGGGGAAGCTCCTTGCTCGCCCGGGCTCCCAGCTCCCGGATCGTCTCGATCTGGCGGACGATGTTCCCCCGGCCTCCGGTGAGCTTGTTCCAGGCGGCGTCGTAGCTCTTCTGTACCGTATCGAGCTGTTTACCGATCCGCTCCAGGTCGCCGGCGAAGGCGGCGAATTTGTCGTAGAGAGCTCCCGCGCGTTTGGCGATCTCCAGGGCGTTGCGGTTCTGTCGTTCGTGGCGCCAGGTGTTCTCCACCGCCCGGAGCGCCACCAGCAGGGTCGTGGGACTCACGAGGACGATCCCCCGGCCGAAAGCCCGGTCGTAGAGTTGCGGGTCCTCCTGGAGCGCCAGCATCAGCGCTCCCTCGATGGGCATGAACATGAAAATGAAGTCGAGGGTGTTGATCCCCTCCAGCCGGGTGTAACTCTTGTCGCTGAGTCGGTCGATATGGGCCTTGACCGCCTCCAGGTGGGCTTTGGCGTAGAGGGCCCGCTCTTCGTCGTTTTCAGCGTTGACATACCGTTCGTAGGCGACCAGGGAGGTCTTGGCGTCGATGACGATATCCCGATCGTCGGGGAGGTGGACGATCACGTCGGGGCGGAAACGGCGCCGTTCGTCGTCCCGGAGGCTCACTTCCCGCTCGTACTCCTCCCCCTCCCGGAGCCCCGACGCCTCCAGGACCCGCTCCAGGACCATCTCCCCCCAGATCCCCTGGGTCTTGCTCTCGCCCCTCAGGGCTTTGGTGAGGCTCACCGCATCCTCGCTGATCTGCCGATTGAGCTCCTTGAGGGTCTTGATTTCGTTGAGGAGCGCCGCCATCTCCCGGCTCTCCTCGGTGTGGACCTCGTCCACCCGTTTGCGGAAACTCTCCACCTGCTGCTGCAAAGGTTTGAGAACCTGCTCGACCCGTTCCTTGGAAACTTCGCCGAATCGTCGGGAGTTCTCCTCCATGATCTGGGAAGCCAGGACCTTGAACTCCCGCTGCATCGTCTCACGGGCCTCCTTGAGCTCCCGGAGGCTTCGGGCGTTGCGCTCCCGTTCCTCCTCCAGGCGCGTCTCCAACTCGCCGACCTGCCGCTCCAGCTCCATCCGACGGTGGCGCAGCTCTTCCAGGGCCGCTTCTTTCGCGCGCATCTGCTCTGTCAGGGTCTCGAATCGCTCCCGGGCCGCCGCCTCGCTCCGCTCCCGGGACTCCCGCTCCTCTTCGAGCCGGGCCGCCAGTTCTCCCGACTTTCGTTCCAGAAGCCGGCTGCGCTCCCGCTCCCGCTCCAGGCGTTCTTCCCGCTCTTGCAGCTGTCGCTCCAGGGGAGCGATCCGTTCTACCCGGGCCTGCAGGGTGGCGGAGGCAATCCGCTCCGCTTCCAACGCCCCCTCCAGCTCCATCCGCTCGCGCTCCAGCTCTTCCAGCCGCTCCTCCAGGGCCTCCCGCTCTTCACGGTGCAGGAGCTCCATGCGACGAATCCGGTTCCGGTTGAGCCCCCAGAGTATCAATCCCGTCAGCAACGCCCCGCCGATGAAACCGGCCAGAAAATAGATCCAGATCAGGGGAATGGACATGCGGATTTCCTTTCAGGGAAAGCTGAGAACTCAGGGCAAAGAACCGTTGGCCCCACTTTTCGGCTCTATGCTCTATGCCATCTCCCGGATTATAACCACGAATTTCCCGTCCCTTCGAAAAAATGTCGATCCGGCATCCCGCCGCTTCCTATCCCCCGAACCAGGCCCGGATCTGCTCCCAGTAGGCCGCTACGGCCAGGAGGCCCAGAGCCGCCGCGACGATGCCGGCGATCTTCCACCAGCTGTAGGGGCGCTCTCCCCGGACCACGCCGGTGACGCCGTTGACCACATAGTGGTAGGTCTTGCCCTTGTAGCGGAAGGCGGTGCTCCAGACCGGCAGCAGCAGATAGTTGTAGCGTTCGTCGCTCCAGCGGGTGTCGATTCCGTGGATCCGCTGCTCGTCGCCTCCGATGTCCCGCAGGACGTCCAGGCGGATCCGCGCCGCCATCTCCCGGCGGGCCTCGGCGTGTCCATCCGGCAGGGCGATCCCGTACTCCCGGGTCTCGAAGCCGCAGATCGCCTTCTCCTCCATCCCGATCGCCTCCCGGCTCGGCCAGGGAGCCAGCTGCTCCAGAAGGTGCCGGGGGATCTTGCGCTCCGCCGACACGGGCCACTCCTCGAAACGCCGGGCCACCCGTCCCGAGACCGGGGTCCAGCGGATCCGGCGCTCCTGCTCACGGACCAGCCGCTCCCGTCCGTCGATCATCCGCACCCGCTCCACGGTCACGTAGTAGGCGTCCCCCCGCTCTCCCCGGTACCGGCTCTCGGTATCGGCATCGAACATCCAGTAGGGGAGGTACCAGCCCGTCAGCTTTTTGCGGGTGTCGACCACCCGGCTCAGCTCTCCCGGAGCCAGCCAGAGGGAACCGATCCAGCGGGCGAAGAGCCGGTGGGCCTCCTGTTCATCGATGCGAAAGGGAAGCACCCCGTCGGGAGGCAAAGGATTGAGGGGGTCCCGGATCGCAGGGGTCTCGCAGTAGGGACATCGGGTCGACTCCCGCAGCGGCTCCAGGGTGTAATCGGCCCCGCACTTGGGACAGGAGACCTGCCCCTCCCTCTCCACCGGGCCGCGCTCCCGCTCCAGTCCCTCCGCCAGGCCGTGCTTCGGCGCCGGAGCGCCTCCGATCTCCTCCGCATAGCCGCAATATTCGCAGGCCAGCGCCCTTTTCGGGGGATCGTAGCAGAGCTCCGCCCCGCACTGGGGACAGGGGAAATGCCGGAC
>CAZGGT010000125.1:0-6040 GCA_964525335.1 uncultured Nitratifractor sp.
GAACAAATTTTCGCCTGACGCAGGTGCAGCTGATCTTCCTCGTCGCCGCCTTCCTGGTGATCTTCGACAACTTCACCTACTTCGGCAAACTCCTCGCCACCTACCCGCCGGAAGGGAAAAATCTCTTCTATCTGGCGACGGCACCGGTGCTGATGTGGGTCGTCTACTCCGCGGCGATGCTCCTGGTGAGCTCCCGCTGGACCACCAAGCCCTTCGCCATCGTTTTGCTGATCGTCTCCTCCCTGGTCGCCTACTTCACCGACACCTACCAGGTCGTCGTCAGCCGGGGAATGATCCAGAACGTCCTGGAGACCAACATCGCGGAGGCGTCGGGTCTGCTGAACCCCAAACTTCTCACCTATCTCTTCTTCCTGGGGATCCTCCCTTCGCTCTTCGTCTGGAAGGTCCCGATCCGCTATCGGAGCTTCTGGGGGGAGCTCCGCTCCAAGCTCCTCGCCTTCCTGGGCCTTCTGCTCCTGACGGCGGCCCTCGCCTGGAGCGCGGGGGGCTTCTACGCTTCGCTCTTCCGGGAGCATCGCCCCCTGCGCAACTACACCAATCCCTACTACTGGATGCGCAACACCATCGGCTATGTCAAACGGGCGGTCCGGCGCAATGCCGAGCATATCGAGCGCCAGCCCATCGGGATCGGCACCCGGGCCCACCGGGCTCCGGGGGAGAAACCCCGGCTGGTGATCCTCGTCGTGGGCGAAGCGACCCGGGCCGACCACTTCGGGCTCAACGGCTACCGCCGCCAGACCACGCCCCTCCTGGCCAAAGAGCCCGGCGTCATCGATCTGCCGCACCTCAGTTCCTGCGCCACCTACACGGCCAAATCGGTTCCCTGCATGTTCTCCCGGTACGGACGGAGCGAGTTCAGCCGTCGCAAGGAGCTGGGGACCGAAAATCTCATGGACCTGCTCCACCATACCGGTGATATCGATCTGCTCTGGCGGGAGAACAACTCCGATCCCAAAGGGGTCATGGACCGCCTGGGTTACCAGAACTTCATGTCTCCCGAAAACAACCCCGACTGCGAAGGGGGAGAATGCCGGGATATAGGGATGCTGGCCGGATTGGAGCGCTTCGTCGACGCCAACACCAGCCGGGACAAGCTCATCGTTCTGCACATGATGGGGAATCACGGCCCCGAGTATTACAAACGTTATCCCAAATCCTTCGAGAAATACACGCCGGTCTGCCGCTCCAATCTCCTGGAGCAGTGCAGCCGGGAGGAGATCGTCAACGCCTACGACAACGTCACCCGCTACGGGGATTTCTTCCTCGCCCACGTCATCGATTTTCTCAAAAAGCAGGAGAATCGCTACCAGGTGGCGCTGATCTACATGGCCGACCACGGAGAGTCCCTGGGGGAGAACGGCCTCTACCTCCACGGGATCCCCTACAGCCTGGCCCCCGAGGCCCAGACCCATCCCGCCGCCTTTCTCTGGCTGGGGAAGAATTTCGAGGATCTCAACGTGAGCCGGCTCCGCGCCCTGGCGGACCGGGACTACAGCCACGACAATCTCTTCAGTACCATCCTGGGGATCTACGACGTCAATTCCACCCTCTACGATCCCACCCTCGACATCCTCGCACCCGCGCGTCCGAAAAGTCCGAAAAAACCGTAGGAGGGACCGTTTCATGATCGACCGTAACGTCGTCGCCCTGGGCTGGGTGAGCTTCTTCACCGATATGGCCAGCGCCATGATCACCTCGATTCTCCCGATCTTCATCGTCTATACCCTTCACGAAGGGGTGGAGAAGCTAGGCTTCGTCGTCGCCGTCGCCACCTTCGTCTCCTATGCCTTCCGGATCCTTTTCGGAGTGCTCAGCGATCGCCTGGGAGTCGTCAAGCCCTTCGTCGTGACGGGCTATCTGATCTCGGCGCTCAGCAAGCCGCTCCTGGCCTGGGCGGGAACCTGGCGGCAGGTGGCGGCGCTCCGGGGAGTGGAGCGGATGGGCAAAGCGATCCGCAGCGCCACCAAGGACAGCCTCATCGCCGGATACAGCCGGGGGCGAAGCGGACGGAGTTTCGGCTTTCACAAAATGATGGATGTCGCCGGGGAGATGAGCGGGGCGCTGATCGCCTTTGCGGCGCTGCATATGCTCGGACAGGGGGAGGAGACGATCCGGAGCCTTTTCGCGTGGACGCTGCTGCCGGGGCTGCTGGCGGTAGGGATCGTCCTTTTCGCGGTCCGGGACGTTCCGGCCAACAAACGGAGTACCGAAGCGTTCGACTGGCGGACGGACCGGAAGATGCTGCCCCTGCTGTCGCTCTATTTCCTCTTTCTCCTCTTTCTGTTCAGCGATTCCTATTTCCTCGTCCGGGCCAAAGAGGCCGGGATCGGCATCGCCTTTCTTCCGCTGCTGGCGGCCCTCTCCAGCCTGGTCCAGAGCCTCAGCAGCTACGGGTTCGGCCTCTGGATCGACCGCTGGCGCCCCGAGGGGGTGCTGCTGGCCGCCATGGGCTTCGGCGTGGCGGCGACCGCGGCCCTGGGAGCGGACCGGATCGTCGTCTCGTTCATCCTGCTGGCGCTCTTCACCGTCGCCTCCCTCAATGCCCTCCGGGCCTGGATCGCCGAAGAGGCCCGCAACCGGGGAACGGTCTACGGGATCTTTTACGGGGGCACGGCGCTTTTTGCCTCCGCCGGGGCGCTGCTCATGGGCACGGTCTGGGAGCGTTACGGCGCGGACCGGGCGGTGGAGCTCTCCTTGTTCGGGCTCTTGGTGGTCTGGGGCTTGACGGCGCTCCGGTATTTTCGAAGGGGTTAGGAAGAGCTCTCCCCCCCTTTTTCTCCGCGACATTTCCTTCTCCGACATTCCCTTGTTCATACGATCAGATGAGCGATGTGCCCGAAGCCGAAAGCGCATCGTGAATTTCCATCGAAGAGTTTTTTCGTCAAGGTAAACCGTTTTTTACCGAGATGCGTTCTACAATTGAAGAATCACGATATCGATGAAAGGATGGAGGATGAGTGAGAATATCAAATGGTTCGAAGAGATCGGGATCGAGGACGTGCCCGAGGTGGGCGGCAAAAACGCTTCGCTGGGCGAGATGTACCGCAACCTCACGCAAGAGGGGGTGCGGGTGCCCCACGGCTTCGCCGTGACGGCGACGGCCTACCGACGCTACCTGGAGGCCAACGGCCTGGAGGCGAAACTTCACGGGCTTCTCGACGACCTCGACTACGACGACGTGAAGATGCTCCAGGAGCGCGGCGCGGCGTGCCGCAAACTGATTCAGGAAGCGAAGGTACCCGAAGACCTGCGCCGGGAGATCCTCGCCGGATACGCCAGACTGAAAGAGGAGTACGGCGACGACGTCTCCCTGGCGGTGCGCTCCAGCGCCACGGCGGAGGACAGCCCCGAGGCGAGCTTCGCCGGGCAGAACGACACCTACCTCAACATCCATGGGGAGGAGGAGCTGATCGACGCCTACAAACGCTGCCTCGCCTCCAATTTCACCGACCGCTCGCTGCACTACAAGCACGACAATGGCTTTGACTGGGCCAAGGTCTACCTGAGTGTGGTGGTGATGAAGATGGTCCGTTCCGACCTGGGGGCCAGCGGCGTGATGTTCAGCCTCGATACCGAGACGGGCTTTCGGGACGTGGTCTTCATCAACGCCGCCTGGGGCCTGGGGGAGAACGTGGTGCAGGGGACCATCGACCCCGACAGCTTCTACGTCCACAAGCCGACCTACGAAAAGGGGTACCGCGCCGTGCTCAAACGGCGCCTGGGCAAAAAAGAGAAGAAGATGGTCTTCACCGACACCCTCAACACCGACAACATCGCCGTCGAATACACCAAAAATATTGATACCACCCCCGAAGAGCGCAGCCGTTTCTGCATCGGCGACGACGACGTGATGGTCCTGGCCGACTACGCCATCAAGGTGGAGCGGCACTATTCCGAAAAAGCGGGCTACCACAAACCGATGGATATGGAGTGGGCCAAGGACGGCGTCGACGGCCACCTCTATATGGTCCAGGCCCGACCGGAAACCGTACAGTCCCAGAAAAAGGGGAACGTGCTGGAGATCTACCACCTCAAGGAGCGGGGAAAGGTCCTGGTCACCGGCCGTGCGGTCGGAACGAAGATCGGCAAGGGCAAGGTCCACTACATCCCCGACGTCGAGCATCTGAGCGAATTCAAACCGGGCGAAGTGCTGGTCGCCGACACCACCACCCCCGACTGGGAACCGGTGATGAAGACGGCGGCGGCCATCGTTACCAACCGGGGCGGCCGCACATGCCACGCCGCCATCGTCAGCCGGGAGCTGGGCATCCCCGCCGTCGTGGGCGCCGACAATGCGACCGAGGTGCTCAAAGGCGGGCAGGAGGTGACGGTCAGCTGTGCCGAAGGGGAGACGGGATTCGTCTACGAGGGGCTGCTCGATTTCGAAGTGGAGAAAGTGGACCTGAGCGACCTGCCCAAACCCAAAACCGAGATCATGATGAACCTGGGCAACCCCGACCAGGCCTTCAGCCTCGCCGACCTTCCGGTCGACGGCATCGGGCTGGCGCGGATGGAGTTCATCATCAACGAATACATCAAAGCCCACCCGATGGCGCTGAAGCATCCCGAAAAGGTCGACGACGCCACCCGCAAAGAGCTTGAAGCGCTCAGTCAGGCCTACGACGATATGACCGACTTTTTCGTCAAAACCCTCAGCGAAGGGGTCGCCACCATCGCCGCGGCGGTCTATCCCGACCCCTGCGTCGTGCGGATGAGCGACTTCAAGACCAACGAATACGCCACACTGCTGGGCGGCAGGTTCTTCGAGCCCGAAGAAGACAACCCGATGATCGGTTTCCGGGGCGCGGCCCGCTATACCCATCCCGCCTACGAAGAGGGCTTCGCCCTGGAGTGCGCGGCAATGAAGCGGGCCCGGGAGGTCATCGGCATGGACAACATCGTCCTGATGATCCCTTTTTGCCGTCGGGTCGAGGAGGGCAAAAAGGTCGTGGAGACGATGGCCAAATACGGCCTGAAAAAGGGGGAGAAGGGTCTCAAGATCTACGTGATGTGCGAGATCCCCAACAACGTCATCCAGATCGACGCCTTCAGCGAAGTCTTCGACGGCTTCAGCATCGGCTCCAACGACCTGACCCAGCTGACCCTCGGGGTCGACCGCGACAGCGAGATCGTCGCCTTCGACTACGACGAGCGGGATCCGGGTGTGCTGAAGATGATCGAGATGGCGGTGGAAGGGGCCAAACGCAACGGCCGTCACAGCGGCATCTGCGGTCAGGCGCCCAGCGACTACCCCGAAGTGGCGGAATTTTTGGTGAAGCTGGGCATCGATTCGATGAGCCTCAATCCCGACAGCGTGCTCAAGACGATCCGGGACGTGGTGGCGCTGGAGAAGAGGCTGGGAAGGATCTGAGATGAAGATCGCCTTCTTCGAGACCAAACCGGAAGAGCGTGATTTCTTTTCCGAAAGGCTTAAAGGCCACGAGGTGCACTTTTTCGAAGGGACGATCAACGAAGAGCTCAAGGAGAGCGCCGACTACGAGGCGGTTTCGCTCTTCGTCCACTCGAGGGTGACGGAGGAGGTGCTGGAAAAACTGCCGAAGCTTCGCTATCTGCAGACCCGCTCGACAGGCTACGACCACATCAAGTGCCCGGCGCTCTACGAGCGGGGCATCCTGGTCTCCAACGTGGCGGGCTACGGCGGTCCGGCAGTGGCGGAGTTCGCCTTTTCGCTCCTGCTCAACGCCACCCGCCATACCCACGAGGCGATAAGGCGCGCGAAGCGTGGGAATTTCGACTACGCGGACCTCAAGGGGATCGAGCTCTTCGGCAAACGGCTGGGGATCCTGGGGCTCGGGACCATCGGCAGCCGGATGGCCTACATCGGCAAAGGGTTCGGGATGGAGCTCTCGGCATGGAGCCGCAGCCGAAAACCGATTGTCGAGGAGCTGGGGATCGATTTCACCTCTCTCGACGACGTGCTGCGAAAGAGCGACGTCGTGATGATCGCCCTGCCGCTGACCCCGGCCACACGGAACCTCATCGACGCCGGGAGGGCGAA